>NZ_JAVJAN010000058.1:0-13048 GCF_031344075.1 Clostridium aquiflavi | reverse complement strand
CTTAAATTCTTAAATTCTTAAATTCTTAAATTCTTAAATTCTTAAATTCTTAAATTCTTAAATTCTTAAATTCTTAGGAATTATATTCTTTTATATTAATTTAGTTACATCTATTTTTTCATGCTCTCTATTTAAAATACTATTTGTTGTATAAACCTTTTTAATTAAATCCGTTTTTAAAATATCTCCCTTAAATATAGTATCTTCACAATGAGTTACAACTAAATATATTTCTGTAGCTCCCATTTCTCTAAGTTTACCTGCTGTAAGTGTAAATGTTCCGCCTTTTGAGCATAAATCATCTACAATAATTGCTTTAAACTTGTTATTATCTAAAGTTCCATTTATATCAAGCTTTTTAATATATCCACTTTTAAAATCTCTTTCCTTATTTGCAGTTAATACTCTGCCAAATTCAATTTGCTTACTATACCTTTTAGCTGCTCCTGCATCTGGATAAACTAAATAAATAGGCTCATCTTCATTTTCTTTAACTTCATTTAAAACTTTTTCTGTTAATTCTTTAGACATATTAATTACTCTTACCCTATCAAGTAATGCAACACTTACGTCTGAATGTGGTTCATAAATATATACATTCTCAAAATCTAATGAATTTATCAATTTACAAACATGTTTTAATGTAAACACTGTCATACCTTCAGTTCTGTCCATTCTGCTATATGGCATATATCCCATAACTAAATTACATCTTAAATTGAATTCGTCTAAATGACCTTTAATAAATATTAATTTAGTTATATCTTCATCACTTTCAAATTTTAATTTTATCTCATTAACTTTTTCATTTATAATTAAGTTTTCACTACTAATTAATGATTCTCCATTGGGGAATTTTCTCATCTCAACCTTTTTTCCATTTAAATATAGCATTTCCAAATCCACCTCTCTATGTGAATATTTATATTATAATTTAAAATTTATGTTCAAAATTTTCATTAAACTTAAATACCTTAGCTGGTCTAAAAGGCTTACCTTCTATTTTTTCATCAGTTTCTATAATCATGTCATCCATTTTTCTTCTAAAATTTAAGATTTCTCTTCCCATGATTGCTTCGTATACAAATTGTAGTTCTTTCACTGTAAATAATCTTGGTAATAAATTTAATGCAATTGGTGTATATTCTATTTTATTTCTTATTCTATCAATAGCATAATCTAATATTTTGTAATGATCAAAAGCTAATTCTTCATTTGAAGTATTCATTAGCTTATAAGTTAAAACTTTTCTTCTTAATATACCTTTTTCTATTTTTTCAGTGATTTCATAAGAAATTTTTGTTTTTTCACAATCTTCAGCTTTAAGTTCTAAAATATATTTATTTATTATATATTTTTCATCTTTAGTAGATTCGATTAAATCTTTTTTTATCCAAAACCATTTTGTTTCCATAGTATCTTTTGTTTTATTAAAATTAATATTTTCTTTTGCTATTAAGGCTATATTTCCAACACTTATAACCCTAGTTCTTGGATCTCTCTCTACTTCTCCAAAAGTATATAATTGTTCTATATAAACATTATCTATTCCAGTTTCTTCTCTCAGTCTTCTTATAGCCCCTTCTTCTAAGCTTTCATCCATTTTTACAAAACCTCCTGGAATTGCCCATTTCCCTTTAGACGGATGATCATCTCTTTTTACTAAAAGCACTTCCATACCCTTTCTTGGAACTTTGCGTGAATTTTCTTCTAACACATCATCAGTGGTAAATATTATTACATCGTTTGTGACACTAGGTCTTTCAAACTCATTAACATCATAGTTTTTCAAAAATATTTTCTCATCTATATCTAGTTTTTCTTTATTCATACTTTTTCACCTCTAAACTATTTAACTTAATTTTTTAAGAGATTATTTTCTTTGATAATATCTTTTAGATATTATCAATTTGACTTTATGTATTTATAATACATTATATGGTTTTGTTTGTAAAGAGTTCCTTTGATTTTTCGATAAATATATATACAGAAAAATATAAAAAACAAAAATACATTATTATAGAAACAATTCAAATACGAAGGGGAAATACATTAAATGAAAAAAAGAAATCAAATTATTTCAAGCTTAATAGCAATAGCAATTACTACAAGCATTACTAATACATGTGCTTATGCTAAGGATGAAAAAACTAATGATGCAATTAATACAGAAAATTATAATAGTGAATTAGAGAAAGATACTTTAGACTTGAACCAAAGTAAAGTCACTACTGGTGCAGCAGCTTTTATTACTCCAGTGGAAAATACTAAAGTAGATGAAATAGTTGAAGAAAATGAAGAGGAAGTTATAACAATTGAAAATAGTGAACGAACTTTAGATGAATATTTAAAATCTAAAGTACCTAAAAATAGTAGACGTGTAAAAAGATATTCTAATTTTAGTCTTTTTGAAAGCAATAAGGAAGAAATTAAAGAACGAATTAAAAGTGGAATTGAAAATTATGAGACTGATATTGATATAAAAGATCTTGTTAATATAGATGATATAAAAAATAATCAAAATAAAATTCTCGACTTATACTTTGATGTGATGTATGAAAATCCACAAATTTTCTATTCTAGTCCAACTTCTGTAAATTTCGGTAAGTGTACAATTAAATCTTCTGGAGAATTAAATTCCTGTGATATACAAGTGACTTATGAATATAGTAATGATGTTATAGATAAAATGAGAGAAAAACTAAATAGCAAAATAGCTGCTATTAAACAAAAATATTTAGATAACTGCTCAACAAACTTAGAAATAGAATACGCTGCTCACGACTATATTACACAAAACTGCACTTATGATAAAGATAATTATGATAAAGATACAATTCCAAATATTTCACATACATCATATGGTGCACTTGTTAATCAAGTAGCTGTTTGTGATGGATATTCAAAAGCTAATATGCTTTTATTAAATGAATATGGTATTGAAGCTGGAATAGTCACAAATGCTGATCATGCATGGAACTATGTAAATATAGATGGAAATTACTATCAAACAGATTTAACATGGGATGACCCTACTCCAGAAACTAATAAAATTATGTATAAAAATTTTAATTGTTCAGATAGTGTAATGAGTAAGATACATACATGGACATCTACAATACCTGGAAATTGTATTGATACAACCTTTGACAATTTATTTAGAATAGTAAGTGGAAATAGCGTTAGTGAAAAAAACGCGGTAAGAATTAAAGATAAATTATACTATTTAGATGGGGCTGACTTATGGAAATGCAATTTAAATGGTAGTAATAAAATTTTATTTAGTAGAAATATAACCCCAAGTGCTAATATGGTAAATTTAACTGCTCACAATAAAGATATATATTATTTATCTGAACTTGAAATTAAAAAAATTAATATAGATGATAAACAAATAGAAACTTTTAAAAATTTAAGGTCTGAGTTTAACTTTACAAGCGGATCATATTCTGTACAATTTTACATAAAAGATAATAAACTAAATATTAAATTTGGACAAAGCAAAAATGATACTAATCTTAAATATTCAACCAAAGAATACGAATTAAGTAGTACTGAAGATGTTGATACAGATAATTCAGAAGAAAAAGTTCAAGATGTTATAAAACTTAATAAGTTTAATTTACAAACACTATATAATGATAACAAAGATAAATTGAATGGAAATTATACAGATGGAACTTGGGCTGTATTCTTAAATTCATTAGATGAAGCTAAAAATATATTAGATAGAGATAATATAACTCAAGTTGATGTAGATAATGCAGTAGCTCGTTTACAAACAGCAATAGATAATTTAAAAGAGAAACATCAAGAGATTATAAAACTTAATAAATTTAATCTGCAAAAACTATATAATGCTAATAAAGATAAGCTTAAAGGTAATTATACAAATAATACTTGGGATACATTCTCAGATTCATTAAATGAAGCTAAAAATATATTAGATAGAGATGATATAACTCAAATTGATGTAGATAATGCATTACTTTATTTGCAAACAGCAATAGATAATTTACAAGAAAAAGTTCCAGATATAATAAAACCTAATAAAATAAACCATGATTCTTCATCAACTGGCGGTTCAAGTGGTAGTTCAAGAGGTAACGGTTCTAGTGAAAAAAATAGTTCAGGTTCAAGATCATCTGAAAGCAAAATAGCTATAACAAATGAAAATAAGAATATTAATACCAATAAAATTAATATTAGTGATTCATCAAATTTAAATATAGTAAGTACAGTAAAAAATGTAGCTAAAATATTGACTGAAATTAATACTGTTGATAAAGAAATCTCTTTAGACGAAATTTATGAAATTAATAGTGGTGATTTAAAAGGAACTATAGCTAACTTAAAATCAGATAACAAGGAATATATCTATATTTCTTGTACAAATAATGCAGAAAATGCTAACATTAATTCAATTAAAATAGATGCTAGTAAATTAAACAGTAAAGAAAAGTATATTTATAATTTAGATAATGTAACAAACAAATTAATATTTATAAATACTATTCAAGATGATTCAGTTGAAATACAAGCTAACAATCAAACTCAATACATATTATCAAATATGGAAATTCAATCTTTGAAAAATAATAATTGGAATAAAATAAATGATAATTGGCTATATGTTGAAAATGGACAAGTCGCAACAGGCTGGATTAAAACATTAGATAGTAAATGGTATCATATGGATAATCAAGGTATAATGCAAAAAGGTTGGGTACAAGATAATAATAAATGGTATCACCTATCAAATAGTGGATATATGAATACTGGCTGGTTTAAAGATACTGATGGAGATTGGTATTATTTAAATACAGATGGTTCAATGAAAACAGGCTGGTTTAAAGATGTTAGCGGTAATTGGTACTACCTAAAATCAAATGGTTCAATGGCAGTAGATACTAAAGTAAATGGATATTATGTAAATAAAAGTGGTTTATGGGAATAAACAAAAAAGAAAAATGGATTTGCATTACACAAATCCATTTTTCTTTTGATCTAATATATTTTTTTATATACTTCTTTCTTCTAACGCTAATACACTAATATAATTATAAATTTAAAGTTTGTTTTAATTTATCAGTATTTTGTTCTATTTCAAGAAAAATTTCTACTAATTTGTTTTGATCTATTTTAAATATTTCTACCTTTTCCTCATTTGGTTCTTCAATAGGTTTATTTAAAGGCATTCTTCCATATGAAAAATCAAGAGTAATGTACTCATTAGTATTTGCTATATTTTTATTAAAATTAATTTTATCAAAATCAAATTTTAAATACTTATTTTCTTTATTAAAATCATATTTACCATTATAAGCAAAAGTCATCTCTTCCCCATTAGCACCAAACTTAAATTCTCCATTTAATTTTTTACTCTCAGTATCATATTTAGTATTTAAATCAATACCTAGTGTTTCTCCATGACTAGTAATTTTACCTGAAAATACATTTTGAGTGCTAGATTCTTCATTTATTGTTTTTAAATTCATATCTGCATTAGCTTGTACACCATTATTATCAAAAAGCATAGATATATCAATGTCATCACCAATATTATCTTTTCCTTTATATTCAATTGATGAATTGATTTTTAAAGTATCATCTTTCATATTTATACCTGTATCAAAATCAGTCTTAACAGCTCTACCTTTTTTATCAACATAAACTTTCATAGAGATATCATTTACTGAAAAATCATTTTTTAAATAAGATATAAACTTTTCTAAACTCTTAAATGAATCAAGCATTTCATCTGAATTTTTCACAGTAGATATACTATTAAAGTTTTTAAAATATCTATTTAATATATTTCTTGCCTCTGTATCATTTTCAAAATAATCATAAATACTTAATAAAAACTTATCTATTTCATTTTTAGAAATGGACACATCATATCCCTTACATTTTTGATTTACTCCATTAATCATAATCTCTTTAGACTTATCTAACTTTTTAACTATAATACTATCAGCTATTTGTGATAAATCATTTTCATGAGATTTTAAATAGCCTTTAACTAAAACCTCTTTAAGTTCATTATATGTTGGTATTTCATCATCTTCAAACATTTTTAATGTTATTTCATCATTAGGCATTCTTCCTTGTTGTCCAAAAATAGAATTATTATATTGATTTTGAATATTTTCACAATCAAACATAAACCATTTACTATATATTGATGGTAATTTAACCATAAGTTTTTGATTATCTGTATAAACATTAAAGCTTCCTGTGTCTTGACCTTGATATTTTGCTGATAAACTTATTAAAGCTTTTTTATTATCATTATCTATAGCGGACGTTAATTTAAATCCTGTACCATAAGCCTCTTGTAATTCCTCTATATTGCTTGATACCATATTCATTTCCATTTCTTGATTTAATCCCTTATCATATACATTTAAGAAATCTTTTTCTCCTGTTACTTGTTCAGAAAATGTTTTTCTAGAATTTAATTCATCATTAGTAGCTTTAAGTGCTTTTACCACCTTCACTTTAGGATTATTGACTATAGAAAAACTTGCTATTGCAATAATTAGTACCACAGTTGCTATGATGCATGTTATTGCTATTAATGGTTTTTTATTTTTTTTATTAAGCTTTTTTTGTTGTTGATTTTCACTATGTGAATTTTCATTGCTTGGTTCATTGGGTGAATTTGAATAATTTTCACCATTCTCATTACTTTGAAGTCCACTTTCAATAGTCTTCTCATTTTCATTAATTGTAATTTGTCCCTCTGTTTTAGTTACTTTTTTATCAGCTACTTTGCTGATATTTTCTTCATTAGACTTATGGTTTCCCATATTTGTTTCATCATTCATTATTATTTTTACCCCTTGTATAAATTTATTTAATAAGCCATTGTTTCAATATTAGGATTAGCTTTTAAATATCTAAGCCCTGAACCTAAATAATATTTTTATTTATAATTAAATATCAATCCAATTTTAAAACAAAGCATTATTTTTTAATTAATTTTAAAACCTTATCTTTTTCTTCTTTGTATTCCTCATCATCTGATTTTATTTCTAAAGCTTTATCAAAATATTCTAAAGCCTTGTCATATTCTTTATTTTCCTTATAGATTTTACCAATACCAAAATATCCTGAATGGCATTGTTTTTCATCACAATCACAACTAATTGGTGCTGTTTTAATTGCCTTTATATAAAATTCATAAGCTTTATCATTATTACCTATTTTACTATAACAACGCGCTACGCTTTTATAAGTACAAGCATGCTCTTCACCATCTTCAATTAATTCTAGATAATACTCTAATGCCTTTTTATAATACTTTTTAGCGCTCTCTGTCTTACCTAATTCATCATATGAATCCGCTATTTCAAGGCTAATCTTCCTTGTATCATCTAAGTATTTTTCTTGCTTTTTATAATATTTAATAGCTTCCTCATGATTATCCCATGCTTTTTCATAACAATCTCCAATATTTTTATATGCATCCTTATGTTCAGGATCAAGTTCAACTGCTTTTTTATAATTTTCAATTGCCTTTTCATAATCTTCAAATCTTATTTCATATAATACACCTATACAATTATATAAATAAGCAGTCTTACCAGTTGCTTCAATTTGCTTTTGATAATAAGTTAACGCTTCGCTATAATCCTCCAACTTTCTATAACAACTTGCAATATCAGAATATCCATTTCTATCTTCAGGGTTTAACTTCATAACATTCTTGTAATTTTCAATTGCTTTATTATAATCATTCAGATCATTTTCATATAAGTTTCCAAGTTGATTATATATATATTCGTTACCACCTGTTATTTCTAATCCTCTTGTATAGCACTCAATAGCTTTTGTATAATCTTCTAATAAGCCATAGCAATATCCTAAATTTACAAAAGCATAATCATTTTCCTTATCTATAGCTGCTGTCTTACTAAAATACTTTATTGCATTTTCATAATCGTTTAAGTCATAAGCATAAGTTGCAGCTATTGTATTATAAAAATATTCATAGTCACTATTAAATTCCATTTGTTTCTCTAGATACTCTATTTTCTTTTCATAATCTCCACGCCAATTCCCATACAAATTAGCTATATTACAATAGGAATACATTTGTTTAGGATTTACCTCTATAGCTTTTTCATAACACTTAAGAGCGTCTCTAAACTTTTCCAATTTTTCATAAGCTAGTCCAAGACTATTGTAATATTCATCATAGTTAGGTTCTATTTTTATAGCTTCTATATAACACTTTATGCATTTTTTATATAAGCCCATTTCATCATATAACATTGCTTTTCTCTCATAAGCAACATCTTGATTATTACCTTTGCTTATAATTATATCCGCATCTTTTAAAGCATTATCATATTGTTTTAAATCCTTATATATGCTCATACGCAAATAATAATTGCTTAATTTATCTTCGTCTATTTTTATACACTCATTAACATAAGAAATAGCTTTATCATACTCTTGTTCATAAGAACTTAATAAAGATAACTCATAGTAAATCTCATCTTTGTTGCCTTCTTCTTCTAAAAATTTGTTAGCTAAATCAAAAGCTTCATCATATTCTTCTAATTTTCTTAATGTTCTTACTTTATATATCTGAATTTCTCTATTGGTTATATCGTAATCTTCAGTTTGCTTTATTAAGCTTAAGGCATCTTCATACTGTCCTACTGTATAATATATTTTAATTTCAATACTATACGCATCTGTAAAATAAGGATATATGTTTATACACTCTTCTAAGCTTTCTAGCGCTTCTCTAAAGTTTTCTAATTTATAAAGAGCTTCCCCTTTGCATAAATACACATGTGCATTATTCGCATCAAGTTCTAATGCTATATTGCATGCATATACAGCTTCTTCATATCTATTTAATTTATTAAGCACTCTACACTTTCTAAAATTAGCTTCTCCATAGTTATGTCTTAATTCTAAAGCTTTATTATACCATTTTAAACCTTCATCTAATTTATTTAAATTTTCAAGTTGTCTACCCTCTTGAACACAAATATATGGCGTATTATTCTCATCATCATTTATCTCATACCACTTTTCAAATAATGCAAGAGCTTCTTCATATCTCTTCAATTCAGAATAAGTTCTTCCTAATAAATCATAGTACTCGCACTTTTCATCATCTTCTGGTTTTATGCTTTCAGCAGTCTCTTTTGTATCCTCATAAGCATATACTTGAAATTGCAGCCAAGCTAATTTAAATTTAAACTCATTGCCTTCTGCACTCTTAACTTCTTCTTTATACTTTTCTATAAGCTTTAAATTTGTATCACGAACACAGGTCATTATATATTCATTATAAGGATAAATCTCTAGCACTTTTATATAATATTCCTTTGCATCTTCGTATTCACCAAATTCAAAATAGCAATCTGCAAGACCTTTTATAGCACCTATATTTCCTCCATCTTCCTCAAGAACTTTTTCATAATATTCCTTAGCTTTTTGTATATGTTCTCCACCTAAATAAAATTCAACTTGTGCTAATATAAAATAAGAATATTGGTCTTTATATTCTTCTATTAGTTTATCTCCTAATTTTTTAGCCTTTTCAAATTCTTTAGTATAAAGATGATACTTAATCTTTAATATAGTCATGTCTGGATGATCAATATTAAGACCATCTACCCTATCCAATATTTTTTTTGATTCATCTAGTTTATCCTCTTTTAATGCTGATCTTAATTCATAAAAAAGATATATAAATTCATCATAATTTCTATCTTCATCGCAGTTAAAAAGTTCATATCTTATATCATCATTGCTGTCTATTTTATACATTAAAAAATCAACAAAGTTTTCATGATAGCTTTGTTTAAGTTCTTCTTCTTTTTCACTCCAGTTAAAACTTTCATCAAATAACTTAAATATCTTACTTGGCATATAATATTCATCCATAAGAAAAGTAAGTAGCTTATCACTAACTTCTTCTGCTGAATCCAACTGAAAACAAACCTCTTCTTCTAATAACTTTTTCCAATATTCTTCATTAATCCTTAAAGAAAACTCATTATATAATTTTCTAACCTTATTAATCCATATTCCTGCTGGGGAGTTATCTTCATCTATATTACACTCATCTGACATCTGCAAAGCCTCTTCATAAGCTGCTCTTAACCTTTGAAAGCCTTCAGCATCATCTTCAGGATTATAAATGCTTAATCTTTCCATATAAGCTTCTTTTATTAAATTTTTATCTTTAGTTTCTTTTATTCCTAGTACTAACCACGTGTCCATAAAATCCTCCTATAACCATTCATCATCAATGTCCTCTAATACTTCTTTAAGATCTTTTGCTACTTTCTGAACTTCTCTTTTATCTTGTTTGTCCAATACATTTTCAAATTCTTCAAGAAGTTTAGCTATATATTCTCTTTTTTCCCCTATATTTTCTTCATATAACCTCTCACCTCTAGATAAAAGAAGTTTATTTTCTTCTTCCTCTCTTGGATGAATTTTAAGTTCCTTAAGTTCTTCTAACCTTTTTTCAACCTCTTCATCACTCATAGAATTGGAATTATTTTTTATAATTATTCTTTTCTTAAATTCAGTACTAACTACTGTAACTTCCACTTCTAATATCCCATTAATATCATATGTATAACGTATATCTATAGATTGTTCTCCACCTTTTCCCTTTGGAACTGGTACATTGATTTCTCCAAGATAAATATTATCTTTAGATAATCTACTTTCGCCTTGAAGCACCTTTACTGATATAGACTTTTGATTATCATATATGGTATATAATCTATCAATCTTACTAACAGGAATTATAGTATTTCTCTCAATTATTGGGTAAAAATGTCCACTTTCATAATTTCCATTGGCTTTTTCAATAGAAATGCTTGTACCTAATGTATATGGGCACACATCGGTTAGAACTATTTCTCTAATAGCCTTATCTCTAGATTTCATAGCACCTTGAATAGCAGCACCTAAAGATACTGCTTCATCAGGATTAATATGCACAAGAGGCAATCTTCCAAATAATTTAGCAACAAAATTTCTTATAATAGGTAACTTTGTTGCACCTCCAACAAGAACAATGCTATCTATTTCTCTAATCTTTATAGATGCATCACTTAAAGCCCTTTCAATTGGTCTTCTAAGCTTTTTCAGTATTAACTGACATGACTTTTCATAATCATCTAAATTTAAGCTATATTCTAATACTTCCTCTTCAACCTTACATTTCATTATTACTTCTTTTTCTTTACTAAAACTTAATTTAGTAATTTCAGATTGTCTTTTTATATTAGATAAAGTTTTATTATCAAGATTTTTCTTATCAAGCTTATATGAATTAATGAACATATTTTCAATTATTTCTGTAAAGTCTTCTCCACCCAAATAGTTATTACCAGCTACAGCTCTTACTTCCATAACATTTTTATATAATTCTAAAATAGAAACATCAAATGTGCCTCCACCAAGATCAAATACTAAAAATTTTGTATTATCTTTCTTTTGATTAAGTCCATAAGCTATAGCAGCTGCCGTTGGTTCATTAATTAATCTTTCAACCTTTAATCCTGCAAGTTCTCCTGCTCTTTTAGTTGCTTTACGTTGTGCATCATTAAAGTACGCTGGTACACTAATAATTGCTTCGACAACTTCTTCCTTTAAATAAAACTCTGCATCTTCCTTTAAAGAACGAAGTACAAAAGAAGATAATTCCTCTGGTAAGAACTCCTTACTGCCAAGCTTAAATACCTTTTCACTTCCCATACTTCTTTTAAAAATAGAAACAGTATTCTCTGGATAAACACTCTGTCTTTCTCTTGCAATCTTTCCAATATAAATTTGCTCATTTTCATCTATACTTACTACAGATGGAGTTAATAAATCTCCTAATCTATTTGGTATAATAGCAGGCCCATCCTCAGTAAAATAAGATACCAAACTATTAGTAGTTCCTAAATCAATCCCAATAATGGCCATTATTCATCCCCCTGTTTTTCCTTCTTCTTATTACAAATTCTAGTTTTATTATGTTATACTTCACATTTTTTATTATAATCACTCCTATTAAGGATTTTAAAAGTGATTTTTATTTTATAGTTCAACATCTTATTTAATAATTTTTACAAACCCTATCATTAAGTTATTTCCTATATTTTTTAGATTCTTATTTCATTTTAAATCTATAATAATTAATTCCATTTTTAGAAACATAATCTATATATAGTATATTTTCGTTCATATCAGACATTTCTTTACATTAAGTTTACAAAATAAACTAAAAAATCACTTAAGATAACTAAATCCTAAGTGATTTTATAAACTACTAATGACTTTCTTTTTTTACTTTTATATCTCATGATTTACCTTACTATTCATCATTTTTCATTTTCTTTTTGATCTAAACCAAAAAGCTTCTTCTTCATTTTGATTTTCGTCTATATTTAAATGAAACTTTATTAACTCTTCTTTTACTGCTAGAACTTTTCTTTCAAGTGATGCTCCACACAAAAGTGAATTATATATTTTAGTTTGCCATACTCCATTTTTTCTTCGCAATTTATATTTATAAATTATTTCATCTTGATATTTGCAGGCTTTATAATCACTAACATATACATCCTTTTGCTTGAAATAAATATTATCTCCTATATTGTATCTTTCTCTACTCTTTATTTCATAGTAAAAATAGTCTGTATCATGAAAACCTAACTCATACCCACCTGATTTATAAAATGTTTTTATATCTACTATCTTCATTAACTCATATGGTGACTTCACCCTTAATTTATTAATCATAAGTTTAATTTTTCAAATAAAAAATAACAGCAATATCACCATTTCTGATTATCGCTGTTACTTTAATTCTTAATTATTTTAATTTAATCTTAGTTTCTTTATTTCATCAATGCTAAGGCCTGTTTTTAATGATATAGTCTCATCATCTAAAACATCCAATAAATTTTTAGCAATCTCAATTTTTCCTTTTTGAATTCCTTTTTGAATTCCTTCTTCAATTCCAATTTCTTTTCCTTTTTGTTCATAATACTTTTGTCTTATTTGA
>NZ_JAVJAN010000057.1:0-13999 GCF_031344075.1 Clostridium aquiflavi | reverse complement strand
GGACTCGAACCTCCAACCTATCGGTTAACAGCCGAGTGCTCCACCATTGAGCTATCGCGGAACGTCATTACTTTTACTATTATAACAGATTTTTTATAAATCTCAACCCTTTTTTATAATTTTTTTGTTAATTAAGCTAAATTTTAAGATAATGTTGATATATTCATAGGTAAAATGACATCAGAATTTTACTTATCCATATATAAATGTTCTTCATAACTATTCTTTGATTAATAATCTTTTATATGTCAAAAGTCCCATAATATTATAATATGGGACTTTTGATAAAATTAAATTATTTAATACTATTTTTGTGGTTTCATTGTTGGGAATAATATTACGTCTCTTATAGATGATGCATCTGTTAAGAACATAATAAGTCTATCTATACCCATTCCCATTCCACCTGTTGGTGGCATACCTGTTTCTAACGCACTCATAAATTGTTCATCTAACATATATGCTTCGTCATCACCAAGTTCTCTTTCCTTAGCTTGTTGTTCAAATCTTTGTCTTTGAACTACAGGGTCATTTAATTCTGAGTAAGCATTACATAATTCTCTTCCGAATACGAATCCTTCAAATCTTTCAGTAAATTCTTCATTTCCTCTCTTCTTTTTAGTAAGAGGTGAAATTTCAACTGGATAATCCATAACAAATGTAGGTTGAATCATATTTGCTTCACCAAATTCTTCATATAAAGCATTTAATACTTCACCTTTTGTTACTGTATTTAAAGGCTTAGCAAATTCTAAATGTTTTTCTTTCGCTATAGCTTGAGCTTCTTCATCAGACTTTATTGTAGTAAAATCTACACCTGCATGTTCTTTAACAACATCAACCATAGTTACTCTTCTCCATGGTGGCATAAAGTCTATTTCTGTACCTTGATAAGTAACTTTTGTAGTTCCATTTACTTTTTCACAAACATATGCAACCATATTTTCTGTTATTTCCATCATATCATTATAATCAGAATATGCTTCATATAATTCAATAGCAGTAAATTCAGGATTATGTCTTACTGACATTCCTTCATTTCTGAAGTTTCTTCCTATTTCATATACTTTTTCAAATCCAGCTACAACTAATCTTTTAAGATATAATTCTGTTGCAATTCTTAAGTACATATCTATATCTAAAGTATTATGATGAGTAACGAAAGGTTTAGCAGCTGCTCCTCCTGCAATTGGCGCAAGTATTGGAGTTTCCACTTCTAAGAAACCCTTAGTATCTAAAAATTCTCTAATTCCTGAAATAATTTTACTTCTCTTTATAAAAGTTTCTTTTACTTCTGGATTAGTTATTATATCAACTTCTCTTTGTCTATATCTTAAGTCTGGATCTTTTAAGCCATGCCATTTTTCTGGTAATGGTTTTAAAGACTTACATATTAATTCAAAGTTAGATACTTTAACAGATACTTCTCCTGTTTTTGTAGTAAATACTTCTCCTGTTGCTACAACCCAATCTCCAAGATCATAAGTTTTATATGATTTTAAACTTTCTTCTCCTACAAGATCAATCTTTATAAATAATTGGATTTTTCCATCTTTATCATGAATATCTGAAAAGACAACTTTTCCTTGTCCTCTCTTTGACATTATTCTTCCTGCAACTGTTACATTTTTTCCTTCTAATTCTTCATAATTAGATTTAACTTCTTCTGATGTATGAGTTCTTTCTACCTTATAAACATCAAAAGGGTCCTTACCAGCTTCTTGTAAATCTGCTAATTTAGTTCTTCTCAATGCTTCTTGTTCGTTATACTGAGATTCTAATTCACTTATATTCATTTCCTCAGTTGACATATTATCCCTCCGTTAATCGCTTCTTAATTTATTTGGTTCCCCTTTTAGCCTCTTTGTATATCTAAAATTTCGAACTTGCTTACGCCATCTGGAATTATAACTTCCACTATATCACCAATTTTCTTTCCTACTAGAGCATTTCCAACTGGTGATTCATTTGATATTTTAAAATTCATAGGATCTGCTTCTGCTGAACCTACAATTGAATATTCAACTTCTTCATCAAAATCATAATCCTTAACTTTAACTTTTGACCCAACTGAAACTATATCTTTTGGAATTTCTGATTCATCAACTACAACTGCATTCTTAAGCTTATTTTCTAATTGTAGTATTTTTCCTTCTGTAAATGCTTGGTCGTTTTTAGCTTCATCATATTCTGAATTTTCGCTTAAATCTCCATAACCCAAAGCAACTTTTATCTTTTCAGTTATTTCTTTTCTTTTTACAGTTTTTAAATATTCTAATTCACTTTCTAATTTCTTAACACCTTCGTAAGTCATTACGTATTGTTTTGGTTCACTCATATTTTACTCCCCTTCAATCACCTTAAATTTTTTTATATTTAAGTGCCTATTTCAGGCATTATACTCAAAATCATTAACTAATTATAAATCAGGGTATCATATATGTCAACAAACCTACTGATTGCCTAATATGATTTCCACATCATTATACAGTATTGATTCAAGTGTAATATCATTACTTTTTAACATTTCACATATACTACTATTTCTTTGTTTTCTAATTATAGAAGCTATTAATTGTGGAGGCATTTCTTTTAACAATATATTCCAAGGAACTTTGTATAATATACTATTTATATATATGCCTTTATTTGAATTAGTTGGAAAATCCCCTAAATACCAAACATTGTTACAGTCATATTGTTTATTTTTAGATGTAACAACAAAATCTATATTTGGTAAATTACTTTCTCGTAATATTACTTCTATAGATAATCCATATTCACTCATAATAGTTTCTCTAATTTTTTCTATTTTATTAATGCTATTATTCAGCAGAATAACATTTCTGCCTTCTTTAGCCAATTCTTTAAGTATGCTTACTAATAAGTTTTCCTCATCAATATCTACTAATATATTTGAATTCTTAATAGATTTATTAAGGTTCATTAAAACAAACCTTATGCTTTGTACTATACTATACGAAATGAACTCCTTTTGAAATTTACTTGCATAATTTAAATTATACAAGCTCTTTCCATTCAAACTTAATTCATCATACTTTCCATTATATTTAGTTAATATCCTTGATAGATTTTTTTCGTAAGCAATATCATTTAAATTAGATGGAATTTCTACTCTTTTTATAAGAATACCCAATTCCTCTATTTTTATATCTTTTAATTTTTTTGTTTTAAATACGTCAATTATTTTAGTAAAGAAATTATATTTATTATATATACGTTTTTTATTCAAATATACATATAAAATAGTATCCATAAATAAAATTCTCCATAACATTGATATCAATACTATCATATTCTAATAACTTTACAATAATTCTTATTTATAAAGTATTTTTATATTGTTCTAAAATACTCATAACTTCATCACTATCATTAAGAATATTTATTTGATTCTTAATTTCTGTGGATCTTGGAAGTCCTTTTATATACCAAGAAGCATGTTTTCTCATTTCTCTTATAGCCTTGTATTCTCCATCATTTTTAATAGCTAGTTCATAATGTCTTATACACATATTAATTTTATCCTGATAAGAAATTTCTCCAACAGCTTTTCCATTCAATGCATCTTGAATTTGTTTAAATATCCAAGGATTACCCATACTACCTCTTGCTACAAGTATTCCATCACAATTTGTTAATTCTTTCATTTTTATTGCATCTTCTGGTGAAAATACATCTCCATTCCCTAAAACAGGAATAGAGACTGCTTCTTTAACCTTCTTTATTATCTCCCAATCTGAGTGACCTTCATACATTTGCTTTCTAGTTCTTCCATGAACAGCTATTGCATCTGCTCCAGCTTCTTCTAATACTTTTCCAAACTCCACAGCATTTATATGTTCATCATCATATCCTTTCCTAAACTTTACTGTTACAGGTTTTTTAGAAACTTTTTTTATTGCTTTTACAATATCATAAGCTAAATTTGGCTCTAGCATAAGTGCTGATCCTTCTTTGTTTTTTACTATCTTAGGAGCTGGACATCCCATATTTATATCTATAATACAAACATCTTCTCTTGGATTTAAATATTTTTCACATATTTCTGCCATTATTTCAGGTTCACGTCCAAATATTTGTACTGCTACTGGAGACTCCTCATTAGAGACTCTAAGTAGAGTTTGCGTATTCTCACTCCCATAATATAAAGCCTTTGCACTAACCATTTCAGTGCAAACTAGTCCACAACCCATTTCCTTACAAAGTCCTCTAAATGATAGATCTGTAACACCTGCCATAGGTGCTAAAAAAACAGTATTATCAAAACTCAGATTTCCTATTTTCATTTGTTTTACTCCCTATTCTTTTTGTATAATATTTTTAATCCCTCTAATGTTAAATCTGAATCTACTTTATTTATTACATCTGTTTCGTTTGCTATTAAATTAGCTAAACCTCCTGTTGCTATGACATAAGGCTCTACTCCATCGCTCATTTCTTCTTTCATTTTCTTTACAATATACTCAACTTGACCTATGTATCCAAATAATACACCAGATTGTATACTCGAAACTGTATTTTTGCAAATTACTTTTCTAGGTACTTCTAATTCTACTCTTGGTAGTTTAGCTGCTCTTTCAAATAATGCATCTGCAGAAATTCTAAGCCCGGGGCATATACAACCTCCTAAATAATCTCCATTTTCAGTTACAGCGCAAAAAGTTGTTGCTGTACCAAAATCTATTATAATGACTGGTCTTTTGTAAATTTCAAAAGCAGCAACTGCGTTAACTATTCTGTCTGCACCTACTTCTTTAGGATTATCATATTTAATATTTATACCTGTTTTTATTCCAGGACCAACTATTATAGGTTCTTGACCAAAGCATCTTCTTAACATATTTTCTAAAGAATGCATAATATTGGGAACAACTGATGAAACAATAATACCTTTAACCTCTTTTGGGTTAAGATCACTTAAATTAAATAATTGCATTATTTGTATACTATACTCATCAGATGTCTTATTTCCTTCAGTGGAAATACGCCAACTCGCTATGTATTTTTTATCTTTATATACACCTAGAACTATGTTAGTATTGCCCGCATCTACAAGTAGAATCATTAAAAGCACCACCTTAATAATATTAAAATTAAAAGCAGCCCTAAAGCTGCCTTAATTTAGTAATTTACTTTAAAATAACAATTTAATTTTAACAATTCACATTAATTTGTCAAGGGTTTCATATAAATTAAAATAATCCAATTATTTCGCCATCTTTAAGTACATCCATCTTATTTGCAGCTGGAACTTTTGGTAATCCTGGCATAGTCATTATATTTCCTGTTTGAACTACTATAAATCCGGCTCCATTAGATACTCTAATTTCTTGAACATTAATATTAAATCCTTGTGGTTTAGCTAATAAATTTGGATTATCTGATAATGAGTATTGAGTCTTAGCCATACATATAGGTAATTTATCTAAATTAAACTTAACTAACTCATTAATTTGTTTTTTAGCTTCATTACTATATATAACTCCATCAGCTCCATAGATTTCCTTTGCTATAGTTAATATCTTTTCTTCTATAGTTTTATTGGCATCATAAAGAGTTTTAAAATTAGATTTATCTTTTTCTATAACATCTAATACAGCTTCACCTAATTCTATTCCGCCATCTCCGCCTTTTGCCCAAACATCAGAAAGCGCTACTTTCACACCTAACTTTTCACAAAAGTCCTTTATAAATTGAACTTCTTCATCACTATCATTAACAAATTTATTTATAGCTACTACAGGTTCTATATTAAATTTTTTAATATTTTCTATTTGTTTTTCTAAGTTAGCTATTCCTACTTTTAGTGCTTCAACACTTGGAATATTCAAATCTGCTTTAGATACTCCACCGTGATGCTTTAATGCTCTAATTGTAGCAACTATAACTACACAACAAGGTTTTAAGTTTCCATATCTACATTTTATATCAAAAAACTTTTCAGCGCCTAAATCTGCACCAAATCCTGCTTCTGTTACTACTATGTCTCCTAATTTAAGTGATAATTTAGTAGCCATTATAGAATTACATCCATGTGCTATATTGGCAAAAGGTCCACCATGTATCAATGCTGGAGTATTTTCTAATGTTTGAACTAAATTAGGTTTAATCGCATCTTTCATTAATAATGCCATAGCACCTTGAATTTCTAACTGTTTTGCATATACAGGATTTCCATCTAAATCATATGCTATTAGTATATCCCCCATTCTATGTTTTAAATCTTCTAAATCACTAGCTAAACAAAGTATAGCCATTATTTCTGAAGCTACAGTAATAGTGAATCCATCTTCTCTTACAAAACCATTGATTTTTCCACCCATACCAACAATGATTTTTCTTAATGCTCTATCATTCATATCCATAACTCTTTTGAATATTATTCTTCTTGAGTCTATCCTTAAATCATTACCTTGGTGTATATGATTATCTATGGCTGCTGATAATAAATTATTAGCAGATGTAATAGCATGCATATCACCTGTAAAATGAAGATTAATATCTTCCATGGGAACTACTTGTGCATATCCACCACCAGCAGCGCCTCCTTTTATTCCAAATACAGGTCCTAATGATGGCTCTCTTAATGCTATAATAGCATTTTTACCCATCTTATTAAGAGCGTCTCCTAAACCTACTGTAACAGTTGATTTTCCTTCTCCTGCCGGAGTTGGATTTATAGCTGTTACTAATACTAATTTTCCATCTCTATTATTTTTAGCTTTCTCATATACATCTAAAGAAACCTTACATTTATATTTACCATAGTACTCAATATCTTCTTCATCTAAGCCTAACTTTTCTGCAACATTTCTAATATGTAACATTTCTGCTTCTTGTGCAATTTCTATATCCGTCTTCATCAAAAACCCTCCAATACTTTATTACATTAATTTTTAGCTTACTATTAATTGTATTATAGCATTTTGTTATAGAAGTCAAAAGATTTTTTCGAATATTTAACATTTTATCAATTTTATCATTCGTATATATTAGAAATTTTATAAAATTATAATTTTGTATCATTTGTATTTATAATAAAAAGAGATTTTTAAAAGAATATCTTTTAAAAATCTCTTTACTTTAGTTATTTGCAAAAATTTCTTCAAACTCTTTACCTTCGATCTTTTCCTTTTCAAGTAAAGCCCCAGCTACTGCATGTAACTTATTTAAATTTTCATTCAATAATTTTTCAGCTTTAGAATATGCTTCATCTATAAAATCTTTTATTTCATGATCTATTTTAGAACTAATATCTTCACTAAAGTTTCTACCTTTTCCTAAGTTTCTTCCTAAGAAAACTTCACTATCATCAGAACCATAAGATATAGTACCAATTTTATCACTCATACCATATTCCATAACCATGCTTCTTGCAATAGCGCTTGCTCTATCTATATCATTCTTTGCGCCAGTACTTATATCTCCAAGTATTAAGTGCTCTGCAACTCTTCCACCAAGTAAACCTACCATATCATTTTTAAGCTTAGATTTTGATGTATAAGCTCTATCCTCATTAGGAAGTTGCATTGTATATCCTCCAGCTCTTCCTCTTGGAATTATACTGATTTCATGTACTTTATCTGAATTAGGAAGTAACTTCATAACAACAGCATGACCGGCTTCATGATAAGCCGTTAATTTTTTATCATGATCTGTTATAACTCTACTCTTCTTTTCAGGACCTGCTATAACTCTTGTTATAGCTTCTTCCATATCTTGCATTGATATTCTCTTCTTATCTCTTCTTACTGCAAGAAGAGCTGCTTCATTAGCTAAGTTTTCTAAATCCGCTCCTGAGAATCCCGGAGTTCTTTTTGCTAATACATTTAATTCAACACTTTCTTCAAGTGGTTTTTTTCTTGTATGAACTTTAAGAATCTCTTCTCTTCCTTTTACATCAGGTATTCCTACAAGAACTTGCCTATCAAATCTACCTGGTCTTAGTAGAGCTGGGTCTAAGATATCTGGTCTGTTAGTTGCAGCTATCATTATTATTCCTTCATTAGCTCCAAATCCATCCATTTCAACTAAAAGTTGATTCAAAGTTTGCTCTCTTTCATCATGACCACCGCCTAAACCAGCACCTCTTTGTCTTCCTACAGCATCAATTTCATCTATAAATATTAAACAAGGAGCATTTTTTTTAGCATCCTCAAATAAACTTCTAACTCTTGATGCACCAACACCAACAAACATTTCAACGAAGTCAGATCCTGATATACTAAAGAAAGGTACTCCTGCTTCACCAGATATAGCTTTAGCTAGTAAAGTTTTTCCAGTTCCTGGAGGTCCAACTAATAGTACACCTTTAGGTATTCTTGCACCTATCTCAATATATTTTGATGGAGTCTTTAAGAAATCAACAATTTCTTCTAATTCTGCTTTTTCTTCATCAGCTCCAGCAACATCTTTGAAAGTGACTTTTTGAGAATCAGGCATCGCCATTTTAGCTTTACTTTTACCAAAATTCATTACGCCTCTTCCGCCGCCACCACCTTGGGACTGTTGAGTAAATACAAATAAAAATACTAAGAAAATAACAACTAATAAAACGCTTGGTATTAATGTTGTAAGCCACATTCCACTATTAGATGGTTGTTCAAAGCTTATTCTTACATCTGATTTAGGAGTTTCTTTAATTAAAGAAGTTATTAAATCGTCTGGAACTACTGTAACAAAACTTTTATCATCCTTAGTCTTTCCTTCAACGGTCATTTTGTCTTGTTTTATAGTAATACTTTCAATTTGATCTTGATTCCATTTTTGTTGGAACGAACTATATATTATACTATCTGAGCCTTTTCCTGTTTCCCACATAGCAACCGATGCTAAAATAAGCATAATCGAAACTACTGTCCACAAAGCTGCACTTGAATATTTTTTCATTCAAGGCCCCCCTTTCTTATACATGATTTTAATTTTACCATAGCACTATTTCAATTACAATAAATTGTAAATTCTATTTTTCATATACTTCTGGTTTTAATACTCCTATAAATGGTAAATTTCTATATTTTTCTGCATAATCAATACCATACCCAACTATGAATGCATCAGGTACTTCAAAACCTATGTATTTTACATCAACTTTAGCTGTTCTTCTTGCAGATTTGTTTAATAAAGATACTATCTCTATAGTATGAGCTTTTCTTGCTTTTAAATACTTTAATAAATAACTAAGAGTAATTCCACTATCAACAATATCCTCTACTAATAAAATATCCTTACCTTCAATACTATAATCTAAATCTTTTAAAATTCTTACTACTCCTGATGTTTCTGTAGAATTTCCATAGCTTGATACAGCCATAAAATCTATTTCACATGGTATAGATATGTTTTTAATTAACTCTGCTGCAAATAACACAGATCCTTTAAGTATTCCTACTACAACTAATTCTCTTCCTTTATAATCTTCACTTATCTTTGCTGCTATCTCCTTTATTTTTTCATTTAAAGTTTCCTCATCAAATAATATCTCTTGTATATCTTCTTTCATAACTTCTATTCCTTTCTTTTAGCTACTATTTTTAATATATTTTTACTATTATTAGTTACTTTAAAGTTATCTGATATTTTTAATCCTACAATCCACGCTATATTATCATCAAAACAAATTAATGGTATTAAATCTCTATCTTCTTGAGGGATTTTCATATTTATAAATATATCTTTTAATTTCTTTTGACCTTTCATCCCTAAAGGTGTAATTTTATCCCCATTTTTTCTTGTTCTAAATAAAATGTTTTCTTCTATCTTATCCAAATCAAAATATTTCACTAAATTATTTTCTTTTAAATCTAGTAAATTATTAGATTTATTTTTTAAAATACTCATTACAAATTCATAATTATTAAAATATATGGTATCTTCACCTATGTTTTTCTTATCTAAAAAAGTTTCTGTTTTGTTACTTTTAATATTTTCTTTTACTTTGCTGCTTATTTTTATATCGCCATATATATTTTCTACATATATATTCTTAGGCAGATTTATACTTTTTCCTGTTTCTTTTTTAGATAATTCTAAAATATCATATATATGCTTCATTTCAAAATCATAATGAGATTTAGAATATTCAACAAGAGCGCTTCTTATAATTCGTGTTACTATAGCTTCATCTTCTCTAAACAATTTTTTATTTAATATAAAAAAATTATTGTCATTATCCTTTTTACAATATTCATTATAAACTTTAATACACAATCTCTCAATAAAAGCATTGTCTTTTTGTATTAATAATGACATTCTATTTAAAGTTTTAACTATATCTTCATTAAAATTATCCTGAATATATGGAATTATATCCAATCTTATTTTATTTCTATTATAAATTTTTTCAAAGTTAGTCTTGTCTATTCTAGGCTTTAGATTTTTCTTTTCTATATACTCTTCAACTTCTTTTCTAGTTAGACACAATATAGGTCTAATAATCTTATCCTCTCTACAAACTTTTATTCCACCTAACCCTTCAAGTCCAGTGCCTCTCATCATTCTAAAAATTATAGTTTCAGCCTGATCATTAGCATTATGAGCAGTAGCTATTTTATTAAATCCTTCTTTTTTTAATATCTCATCAAAAAAATCATATCTTACATTTCTTCCAGCCAGCTCAGAAGATAATCTATGTTCTTTTGAATACTTATTTATATCAACCCTTTTTACATAATAAGAAATATTCATTTTTTTACATGTATTAATCACAAATTCTTCATCTTTAAAAGCATCTTCGCCCCTTAATAGATGATTTAAGTGAGCTGCTCCAATTTCTATACCAAGTTCTCCTCTCAATTCTTTTAATATATTTAATAGGCATAAGGAGTCGGGTCCTCCTGAAAGAGCTACTAATATTTTATCTCCCGATTTTATAAGATTATTATCAATAATATAAGATAATATTTTTTTCTTCAAAATTAACACTTCCTATTTTTTTATACAACTTCTATTATAATACCTTATATTCATTTTAAATGTAAATATTTATAGTGGCAAAAGAAAGAATCTACCCAATAAAAACTGCTGCATTTTTAATATACAGCAGTTTTACAATTAAACAGCATATACTTTAGAAACTAATACAGTCATGTCATCTTTAAGCATATTATCACTTAATGTCATAGCTTTTTGTAAAATATTCTCTGATAATTCTCTTGGATCTGTACAACAATCTTTCAAATATTCCTTAAGCCAAATAAAGTTTCCACTATTTAATTTATCTATATCTAAAATCCCATCACTAACACTTATTAAAATGTCACCTGGCATTACTTCTTCTTTTATTACATCAAGCTCCATTTCATCAACAAGACCAAAGGGTAAGTTTTTAGAATCTACCACTAATATTTGATCTCCTCTTTTTATAAAGCTTGATGCTGCTCCTATCTTCACAAAATTAACTTCTCCACTATATAAGTCTATCTTACTTAAATCTAAAGTGGCATATTTTTCACTTTCTGAAAATTTCATTCCCATTATAGAGTTCACTGTATTAATTGTTACTTCTTCATCAAATCCAGCCTCCATAAATTTCTCCACTAAATCTACTGTAGATTTGCTTTCCTTTTCTGCATCAGGACCAGATCCCATACCATCACTTAATATTGTCATATATGATCCATCTGTAACTTTTCCAAAACTATAACTATCACCAGTATGTGTTTCTCCTTCCTTAGAAGCCATAGCTCCATAGGAAATAACATTATATTTAGGCATTTCTTCTATTAACAAAGTACATGTATTTGTATCTTTATTTATAAAATAACCATTATCTAAAATGCATAAAGGAATATGCATTATCTCATTAAGCAACGGAATTAATTTATTTTCATAATACTCGCAGTTTTCACACTCCTTCATTATCAATTTTATTTTTACCCTTCCATTTCTATCGGTATAACAGAAAACATCATTATATTCAACTGAATTTTTATTTAACCCCCTTTTTACTATTCTTTCTAAATCGCTACAAATTGTTACCTCCCTTTTAAATTCATCTAATACATTACTTAAACTATAAGATATATTGTTTATATGAGTTGATATAATTTGCCTCCCTTCACTAAATCTATCTTTAATATTTGAATTTACAATATGATTAGTCACTATATCCTGTGCACTTTTTAATAATGTAAAATGTTTTACGCATGAAGATTCTAGTGCCTTTGGCAATATTGGATTTTCTTCTTCAGCACTCTTTATAAGAGTTTGGAAAGAATTATAAGTATTATTAAAATCCCTTCTCCAGCAAGAATTTTTCTTTTCACAATCTATACACACTCTATCAGCTAAACTTTCTACAAATTCACAACTTTTATTTTTAATTAAAAGTCTATCATTATCATCCATGTCTTCTAATGTTTTAGATACCTGATTTAATACACAACTTAGATCCTTTAACTTTAACGTAAATTCCTCCTTTAATTCATTTAAGTGAATTTGGTTTATACTTTCTTGTTTCTTTTCAGTATTTATTTCAAGTTCTATATTGTTATATAAATTTTTAGGTATAAATAAAAATATTGCTAAGCTAGATCCTACTTCTATTATAAATTTAGAATTTATACTTTCCGAATAAAGTCCCAAAGCAAAATAAATTAATATTCCGGATAGAACTGAAAATATTTTACCAGTATCCTTAAATATACCTATAACTAAACCTCCTACACCATAAAACCCTACTGATGCCATCATATTATTAGATGAACATCCCAAAATTATTCCCATAGCAACGCCCATGGTCGCACCATAAGATGCACCACCAATGTATGCAATTGTTACTACCAATAATAAAGCTAGTACATTCCTTAGAGAACAATACTTTATACTTATATCTCCTATACCAGCAACAAATAAACAAAATAATATGGCCATACTTACTATCTCTTCAGATGTAAAAAAGTAATTGCTATTAACTTCATCAAGACAATTAAAAGAATACTTAATGATATAGTAAACAGGCAATACCACAAGTGCATTAATTAATGCCAATGTTATGTTAACGCCTAAATCATAGTTATTGGAAAATATTCCATAACCTATGAAGCTTAAAAAAACTATAAAGAAACTTGCAAACTCTTTTTTTCTTTTTTCAGATTTATTTAATACTTCATAATATAATGTCAATGCAGCTGCTGTAATTAAGTAAACCATTCCACCTGGTAACTTAGAGTTTATAGTTACATAACCTAACAGCACTCCAATTGAAGCCATGGCCGTTTTACTCCTATTACACTTTAATCCTATTACTATTAAATAGGCTATTCCTAATGGTGCTATACCATTACTTTCTGTTTGATTAAATAATAAAGTTACTCTTGATAACAATAATCCAGCTATTAATATAAATATCATTCTTGATAATTCCATTTTTAATAAAAAGCTTTTTTTAGCTTTTTTATTCTTATATGCATTAATATTCAATTCATATTGCATATATAGCCCTCCTCTTTTTCCAAATATTGTAATTTGATTATATCACTTAAGATTTAAGATTAATGTCATAAAATATACATTGGAAAATTTTTCGTTGGACAATATATTCTATATTTCTTTTTAATATTAATTGTAAAATTTTTACATAAAATAATGTGAACAAATTGATATATCTAAAGTAATAGTTATTTTTGTAATGACTAGTTTAATAAAAAGCAAACATGTTATTTTTATATTAATTTGTCGTTAAAATATGCTTTTTAAAAATTTATGAGGATTTATTTTTTCATAATATATTTTTTTGTGAATATATATAACTTTACATTTATTAATTCATAAATACTTTGTGCATATTTATCTTTTTGAATAAAAAAGCGATTACCGCCCTTAAAATAAGATTTTTTATTATATCTTTTATTTTTAAACATAAAAAAAGACTTAAGTTTATAACTTAAGTCTTTGGTGCCGAAGACCGGAATCGAACCGGTACGGTGTTTAACCACCGCAGGATTTTAAGTCCTGTGCGTCTGCCAGTTCCGCC
>NZ_JAVJAN010000056.1:0-14031 GCF_031344075.1 Clostridium aquiflavi | reverse complement strand
TTTACTGCTTGTCTCAATTTTATATTGGGAGCAAGCTAAAATGGGACTATACTCATTTTAGTATTCCTAAGTTCAATTACTCAGTCCACTTTGCTTATGCATATATAAACACACTACTAAAACAGAGCCTAAAATAAAAACAACTGTCTAAAATAGAATTCTTTCTATTTTAGACAGTTAAATTTTTAGTATTTTATAGGATTAGTTTTTTTATTGCCTGTTTTTGCTTTACCTTGAATTTCTGGTACTGGCTCAACATCATTTTTTTTATAATGTTGTTTATGATTACTTTCAGTTCCATGAGCATCATTTGGATCAGGTCTTCTCATTCCTGCTTTTGCCATAAATTTAACCCTCCTAAATATATATATAATGTTTCTCTATTTTAGTATTGTTTAAAAAATATAGACTATACATTTAATCTTAAATTAAGTCTTAATATATAAAATTTATCTATCATCTAAAATGTAAATTAAATAAATATAAGTAATATTTTTCATTGGAATATATTTGCCAAAATATTAACATTAAAAATCATTGTAGTACGTTAAAAGCTATGATATAGTTTAATTACATAAAAAATTTAATTCATATAAATTAAGGAAAAATTTTGTATATTTATATACTAAGGAGGAAAAATTTTTGCAAAAAATTGCCTTAATAACAGATAGTAGTTGTGACTTAAATCAAAGTACTTTAGATAAGTTCAATATTAAGTTACTTCCATTTAGAATAATTTTCAATGATAACGAATACTTAGATAGAATAACAATATCCTCAAAAGAATTATTTACCCTTTTAAAAACAGAAATTCCTACTACATCTCTACCAGACATAGAATATAGTAGTCAAGTATTTGAAAACTTAATTGCTGAAAACTATACTCATGTAATTATTATTACAGTTTCAGCTAATTCTTCGGGATGTTTTAATAGTATAAGATTATTAAGTGAGCATTATCCTAAAATTAAATCTTACATATTTGACTCAAAAACAATAGGTTATCCAGTTGGAGCTATTGCAACACAAGTTGGAAAATTAATTAATGATAATTGTACCTTTGAAGATATTCTTTCTAATCTTGAAGATATTAGGAATAAAACTCATGGTTTTGTAACATTTCCTTCTTTGAAATATTTAAGGGCAGGTGGAAGAATAGGACGAGTATCTGGTACTATTGCTGAAACTTTAAATTTAAAACCAATAATTTCTTCTGATGAAGATGGATTTTTATACCCTTATGCAAAAGCTAGAGGCAGAAAACAATCTTTAACTAAATTAAAGCAAATACTTATGTCATATCTTGATAATGGTAAATGTAGAGTTTGGATTTTGAATGGAGATGCTGATGAAGAAGCTAATGAATTTTTAAACAATGTACAAGCTCATGAAAATATAACAGAAATATCTTTAGAGACCATCGGAGCTTGTACAGGTGTACATACTGGACCTGGTTCTATAGGCGTTTGTGTTTACGAGGAATATTAATATAAACTTTTGAGGTTTATAAAATTCTATATTTATTTATAAAGTAAAAGAGAGCTTTTGGAATTCCAAAAGCTCTCTTTTATAAATTTATTTATTTTATTTAACTATTTTTATTTTTATCAAATAAAATTATAATTCAATTGCTTCTTATTTATAATTTAAGTATTATTCTAATCCAACTATAGTATCTAATGCAACTTCAATCATATTTGTAAATGTTGTTTGTCTCTCTTCTGCAGTAGTTACTTCACCTGTTATAAAGTGATCACTTACTGTAAGTAATGCTAATGCATTAACATTATATTTAGCTGCAATAGTATATAATGCTGCTGCTTCCATTTCAACTCCTAAACAACCAAAGTCAGCCCATTTCTTCCAATCTTCATTATCATCACCATAGAATATATCAGAACTATATATAGGGCCCACCTTAGGTTCAAATCCTTTTTGCACAGCTAAATCATAAGCTGGTTTTAATAAGTCAAAACTTGCAGTTGGTGCATATGTTCTGCCTTGGAATCTTACTAAATTAAGATTTGAGTCTGTACATGCTGACATTGCAATTACAAGATCTCTAACCTTAACCTTTTCATGATATCCACCACAAGTTCCAACTCTTATAAGATTTTTAACTCCATAACTTTGAATTAATTCATTAACATAGATTGATATTGATGGTATTCCCATACCTGTTCCTTGAACTGAAACTCTCTTTCCTTTATAAGTCCCTGTAAATCCGTACATTCCTCTAACTTCATTATAGCAAACTACATCTTCTAAAAAATTTTCAGCTATAAACTTAGCTCTTAAAGGATCTCCTGGTAATAATATGCTTTCTGCTATTGCACCTTCTGGTGCGTTTATATGAATACTCATTTTGTTACCTCCACATAATCTAATTTTTGAAATTTATTTTAAATACATGCAATTTTTTATATCCTAAAATATCTTTTAAGTTATTATTTGTTATTTTTATCTAAATCTGCTTTTGTAAATGCACCTGGTAAAATTTCAGCCATATCTGTTACAATATAATCTTCTTCACTTTTAGCAAGTATTACTTTCACTTCAGGGCCTCCAAATTCACTTATAACTTGACGGCAAATTCCACATGGATAAGTATTTTCTTGTAAACTTCCTACTATTGCAATTGCAGTAACCTTAGTTTCACCTTCTGCTACACCAGTGAAAATTGCTGTTCTTTCTGCACAGTTAGTTGCACCAAAGGAAGCGTTTTCAATATTACAACCACCATATACTTTTCCACTATCAAATAATACAGCCGCACCAACTTTAAAATTAGAATATGGTGAATATGCCTTTTCTCTATATTTTAATGCTATTTTTATAAGTTCTTTATTTTCCATTCTTCATGTCCCCTTTATTCTAAATTTATATAACTATAGGATTCCAAACATTTGACTTTATTATGTTTTTTATAATACCATATATCAAAGTAAATCTGGTACTGATTCCCTAGCATCTAATAATATATTTTTTGATTAGATAAGCTAATATATTATTTTTAATAATATATTAGCTTATCCTTTAAAAATTATTTTTTATTATCTTTTACCAGAATCAAATGGTTCCCCAGATGCTTTTGGTGCTTGTGAAGATTTTGAGAATAATACTAATGCAATTAATGTAACTACATATGGGAATACTTTTAGTATCACTGATGGTATAGATGCTAATGCTGGAATTACTTGTGATACATTAGCAACTGTAGTTGCAAATCCAAAGAATAATGTAGCTCCAAGAATACCTAATGGCTTCCATTGACCAAATATCAATGCTGCCAATGCTAAGAATCCAAGTCCTGCAACACTTCCATTAAATTCACCTGAGTATGTTACAAGTATTATTGCTCCTCCAAGAGATGATAATGCTCCTGAAACTAATACTCCAATATAACGCATACGATAAACGTTAATTCCCGCTGCATCTGCTGCTTGAGGATGTTCTCCACATGCTCTTAATCTTAAACCAAAGCTAGTTTTATATATTAAGAATATGCTTACTATAAGTATTAATAAAACTAACCATGTAGTAATATATGTTTTCTTAAAAAACAAATCTCCGATTATTGGTATTGATGAAAGAACTGGAACATCCATTGGATAAAATCCTGTTTGAATTCTTATACGTCCACTACCTGCAATAGTTCTTGCTAAGAATATAGTTAATGCTCCTGCTATCATATTAATTGCAGTACCACTAATTACTTGGTCTGCATTTAAATTTATACTAGCAAATGCATGTAATAGTGAAAATAACATCCCAACTACCACTGCTACAAGTAAACCGATCCAAAGAGGAAGAGTACTATTTGGCATTGATTCTTGTAACTTAAATATTGTTAATGCTCCTGAAAATGAACCTATAATCATAAATCCATCAAGTCCAATATTTACAACTCCACTTCTTTCACAATATAATGCACCTAGTGAAGTGATTAATAGAGGAATTGTATACGCAATAGCATAAGGAAAAACTTGTTGTATTATTCCCCACATATTACTTCTCCTCCTTGTTATTTATTTCTTCAGTATCATCTGAAGATTTATTATTTTCATCATTAGGCAATATTCCTGTTCCTGTATTGCCTGCCTTTTGTTCATTTTTTAATTCCTTTTTACGTTTAAATTTATTGTATACCATAGGTACAACTGCACTTGTAGCTGCAAAATATATAATAGTTGCTATTATAGTATCTGCAATTTCAGGTGGAATACTTGTATTGGCATTCATAAATCCTTTACCTGAATATAATAATCCAAAGAATATTGCTGATATAAATACACCTATAGGATTGTTGGCACCTAGTAATGATACTGCGATACCATCAAAACCTTGAGTTGGCATTACACCAATTTGTATATTAGATGCATTTCCTACATATTGAGCTACACCTGCAAGACCTGAAAGTGCACCTGCTATCATCATAGAATAAATTACATTTTTATTTACTGACATACCTGCATATTCTGCAGCATCTCTATTAAAGCCTACAGCCTTTAATTCATAACCTAAAACTGTCTTTGTTAATATAAATCCAACTATAATAACTGCTAAAATTGCAATAAATATACCTAGATTAATGTAAGAGCCATCAAATAATTTAGTAAGTACTGGTGTCTTTAATGATGCTACTTCTGGAAGTAGCCTTGATTCTGTTTCTAAAGTTTCACCTTTAAAGTAAGCTGGAATTGTATAGTAAACTATCCAATAACAAGCCCAGTTCATCATAATAGTAGATACAACTTCATTTACATTAAATTTAGCTTTTAATAATCCTGGTATGAATGCCCAAAGTGCACCTGCAACCGCTCCCACAATTATCATAACTAATAGTAATATCGATCTTGGCATGCTGTTATAGCATGTTAATCCTATTGCTGTAGCAGCAAATCCACCAAATAACATTTGTCCAGGAGTTCCAATATTGAAAAGACCTGTTTTAAATGCAAATGCAACTGAAAGTCCTGTAAGTACTAATGGTGTAGCTGTCGCTAGAGTATTACCAATTCTCTCTATGTTCATTAATCCGCCTCTAAATAGATATGAATATCCATCTACAGGATTATCTCCAATAAGAGCCATTAATATTGCACCTGCAATCAATCCTAAAACAACTGCAAGTATAGAATTTAAACTCTCTTTTTTACTCACGCTTCACTCCCCCTTTGAATACCAGCCATCATTAAGCCAACTTCATTTTCATTTGTTTCTGAAGCATTAACAGTACCTATTAATTCACCGCTATTAATGATTGCAATTCTGTCTGATAGATTCAAGACTTCACTTAATTCTAAAGATATAAGTAAAACAGCTTTTCCTTCATCTCTTTGTTCTACAAGTCTTTTGTGAATATATTCTATAGAACCTACATCTAGACCTCTAGTAGGTTGAACTGCTATTAATAAATCTGGATCCAATTCAATTTCACGACCAATTATAGCTTTTTGTTGATTACCACCTGACATTGTTCTAGCAAAAGATGCTCCACCTTCTCCTGATCTAACATCAAATTCTTCAATAATTTTTTCAGCATAATTGTGTATAGCTTCTCTGTTTAATAATCCATGTTTAGAAAATGGTTCTCTACCATATATCTCAAGTACAATATTATCTTCAATAGTGTAATCTAAAACTAGTCCTCTTTTTTGTCTATCTTCTGGAATATGTGCTATTCCGCTATCAATACGTTTACGTATTGACATATCAGTAATATCCTTACCTTCAAAATATATTTTTCCAGATTGTACATGTCTCATTCCAGTAATGGCTTCAATTAATTCAGATTGTCCATTACCCTCTACACCAGCAACTCCAAGAATTTCTCCCGCTTTAACTTCAATTGAAAAGTTTTTAAGACCAAGTACCTTTTTATTATTCATTACAGAAAGGTTATCAACTTTTAAAATTACATCTCCTGGTTCTTTATCTTCTTTTTCAACCTTAAAGCTTACTGGTCTTCCAACCATCATTTCTGCCATCTTTGATTGAGATGTTTCTTTTACATTAACTGTTCCTATATATTTTCCACGTCTAATAACAGTACAATTATCTGCAACTGCTTTAATTTCTTTAAGCTTATGAGTTATGATAATGATAGATTTTCCTTCTTTTATAAGGTTTTTCATAATCTTCATAAGTTCATCTATTTCTTGTGGTGTAAGTACAGCTGTTGGTTCATCTAGAATTAATACTTCAGCATTTCTGTAAAGCATTTTTAAGATTTCAACTCTTTGTTGCATACCTACTGTTATATCCTCTATTTTGGCATATGGATCAACATTTAATGAGTACTTTTCAGATAGTTCTTTAATCTTTTTAGCAGCACTTTTAACATCAACTGTTAAACCTTTTTTAGGTTCGCATCCTAAAATTATATTCTCAGTTACTGTAAAATTGTGTACTAATTTAAAATGTTGATGCACCATTCCTATTCCTAAATCATTTGCAACATTTGGATTAGATATTTTAACTTCTTTTCCTCTTACCTTTATAACTCCTCTTTCTGGTTGATACATACCAAAAAGAACTGACATTAATGTAGATTTACCCGCACCGTTTTCACCAAGTAATGCATGAATTTCACCTTTTTTTAGTCTTACGGTAATATTATCATTTGCAACTATACCTGGGAATTCCTTACGGATATTTAGCATTTCAACTACATATTCCATAGTAGAGTCCTCCTTTTTTAGATTAGCAATTTCTAATTGCCAATTGATAATATACAATACTTCAGGTCTATCTATTGTACATTGTCAATTATCAATATATAGAAATCAAAATTTATTATTGTTCTAGAAAATTAGTTTATTATTATTTCTTATATAGTATTTAACAATGAAGAAAACTTATTATATTATTTAATAAAAGTTTTCTTCAATTGTTATTACTTGAAATAATATTTATTTAATAAAACAGATATTATTTTACTAAGTTTCCTTGTTCACCTGCAACTGTTATTGTTCCATCTTTAACTTTTTCATTTACTTCAGCAACTGTTTTCATTGTTGCTTCTGATAAATTAGGATTCTTTGCTGGAATACCTACTGCATCTTTTGTAACATCAAATGTTAAAGTTTGACCACCTGGGAAAGTACCTTCTTTAACTGCTTTTACCATATCAAAACTTGCAGCTTCTACTTTTTTAACTGCTGAAGTAAGAATTACTGATTTACCATCTGCATATACACCATCATCAAATTGATCTCTGTCAACACCAACTACCCATACTTGACTACCTGATCCGATTCTAGTCTTAGCTTCTGTTATAACTCCATTACCAACTCCACCAGCTGCACAGAATATAGCTTTAACGCCTCTGTCATACATTTGAGCTGCTAATTGTTGTCCTGCTGCTGTATCATTGAAAGTACCTTGATATATTATATTGTCTGCTTTTAATGACATTTTAGTTCCTAACTTTTCATTAGCATAAGCAACACCTTGTTGGAATCCCCAGTTGAATTTTTGTACTGCTGGTATTTCCATACCACCTATAAATCCTAGGTCTCCTTCTTTTAATTCAACAGATGTAGCAACACCTGCTAAAAATCCGGCTTGGTGTTCAGCAAATAAAATAGAAACACTGTTTTCATCTACTTTATATTCTGGAGTTTTTCCACCACTATTTGGAGTACCGTCAATTAAAACAAATTTTGCATCTTTATATTTTTCTTGTGATTTATATATAGCAGTTTCAAATTTAAATCCTGGTGTAGCTATTAATCTAAATCCAGCATCATAAAGGTTTCCAATTTCCTTCATATAATCTGCTTCAGTTTCTCCATTTGGTTTTAAGTATTTAGGTTGTGCAATTCCAAGGTCTTTTTCAGCCTTTAGTATTCCTTCCCAAGTACCTTGGTTAAATGACTTATCATCTATTGTTCCTGAGTCTGTAACCATACCTACTTTAATTTGCTCTCCACCCTTTTTTGAATCACTAGTTCCTGTGCTAGATCCTCCACAACCAGCAAACATTGATACTGTTATTGCAGAAATAGCTAATAATGATAATAATTTCTTTTTCATTGCTTTTCCTCCTACTATTTTTAATAATATATTTCAAGTTACAAACTATAATGAAATTTATAACTTAAATTCAAATTAATTTAGTATATTATGTAGAATTAACTTTATATAATATTTATTCTAATTTATTCTCTATACTAATTTTCACAATTAACATATATACTATTCATTTCAATATATCTTTTTTTCTGAACCATTACATATTATTTTAGGAGCCATTATTGTTCTCCTTACAGATTTATTATTTTTATCATTTATTATTTCCCAAAGCATATCCATAGAACTCTTTCCAAGTTTTATTGGTGAATCCTCTATATATGTAACTTGTAATCCTACTATATCTAAAAAATCAACTCTATTAATTCCTACAATAGATATGTCCTCTGGTGTTTTCTTTTTTGAATCTATAAGTGCTTTTATTGCTCCCATAGTCATCATATTGCTACAAATAACTAATGCCGTTGGTTTATCTTCTGTTTTTAATATATTATTAGTTAATTTATAAGCTATTTCTGCTTTGAAATCTGCATTGAAAATATATTTATCCATGATATCAATATTATTTTCATTAAGTGCTTTTTTGTATCCAGAAAGCATGTCCATAGTTGCATCAGAATCTATATTCCCTGTTATTATTCCTATTTTTTCATGTCCTTCTTTTATTAATAAATTAGTTGCATCTAATCCACATTTTACGTTGTCCACAAAAACACCACTTAAATTACTATGTTTTATATCTGCTGATACCAAAACAACTGGTATATTTAACTGTTCTATTAAAGTAGTATATTTAGTTTTAAAATTACCATCTCCAAAAGCAGGTGTCATTATTATTCCTTTTATTCTTTGGGCCTTTGCAGATTTTAAAGCCTTTAATTCCTTTTCCAAAGAATTATCTGTATTAAATAAAACTATATTTAAATTTTTTTCTTCTGCAACTTCACTTATTCCCTTTATTATTTCTCCAAAATAATTATTAGTTATGTCTGGAACAATAATTCCAATTGTATTTGTTTCACTTTTGGAAAGACTTCTAGCAATAGCACTTGGAGTATAATTCATTTCTTTTATAACATTTAAAACTTTTTGTCTAGTCTCTTCTTTTACATAACCTGAATTGTTCAATACTCTTGAAACTGTTGTAGATGATACATCTGCTATTTTAGCAATATCATTTATCGTGGCCCCCATATGAATCCTCCCTTAATGTTCTCACACAACTACTTAAACTATTTTACCTCATTTGTAAACGATTAATTTAAGGCATTAGAAAACTAAAAAAGTTTTATTAATTTTCTCATCATGTTACCGGTTACATAACTATCATATTATATTACATTAGCAATGTCAATATTAGGATAACCTTTTTATTGTTAAAACATTATAAAAACGAATATTTTTTAAAGCGATTAATATTTTATGTGGTTAATTATATCAATTTTATATTTTTTCATATAATTTCCATATGATTTTATAATATTTATTTTTTACTTATATATTCTCTCTACTTAATAATATTATTAAGTTAATGGTATTATTATAGTTTTTTAAAATAAAGTGTATCAAATTGAATTTTTATTCATCATGATACACTTTAAAAATTTATAATTTAATTTGACTTTGTTTTTTAATAATAGGCTATGTTTTAGCAGAGTGTTGATATATGCATTTAAAACATAGCCTAATAATATTTATTTATTTATTTTATTAATAAATCTTTCTATTCTTTTAAGTGCTTCCATTATATTGTCCATAGATGATGCATAACAAGCTCTGATAAATCCTTCACCACAATCTCCAAATGCATTCCCTGGAACAGTAAGTACTTTTTCATTTATAAGAAGCTGTTCACAAAATTCATCAGATGTCATTCCCGTGGATTTTATAGATGGAAATACATAAAATGCTCCTAGTGGTTCGAAACAATCTAATCCCATTTTTCTGAATCCGTCAACCAGCACTCTTCTTCGTCTATTATACTCTCTTACCATGGTTTGCACGCTTTTATCACCTTTTTTCATGGCTTCTATTGCTGCATATTGTGCTGTTGTTGGAGAACACATTATAGCATATTGGTGTATTTTTTTCATTTCTTCTATTAGTATTGGATGTCCACATAAGTATCCTAATCTCCAACCAGTCATAGCATAAGCTTTTGAAAAACCATTTATTACCAATGTCTTTTCTCTCATTTCAGGAAAAGATGCTATAGAAACATGCTCTTTATCGTAGCAAAGTTCTGCATATATTTCATCTGATATAACAATTACATCTTTATCTTTTAAAACTTCTACTATTTTAGCTAATTCATCTCTAGTCATAATTGCACCAGTTGGATTATTAGGAAACGGTATTATTACAACTTTAGTTTTTGGAGTTATTGCTTCTTCTAAAAGTTCTGGAGTAAGCTTAAATTCATCTTCTGCCCTAAGATTTATGACTTTAGGTGTTGCTCCTGTAAAAGTTGTACATCCCTTATATGCAACAAAACTTGGTTCTGGTATTATAACCTCATCTCCAGGTCCAACTAATGCCCTAAGAGCTATGTCTATTCCTTCACTTCCCCCTACTGTTACTATTATCTCATCAGTTGGATTATAGCTAAGATTAAATCTTCTATATAAATACTTAGATATCTCATGTCTAAGTTCTATAAATCCAGCATTTGATGAATAATGAGTATGCCCTTTTTCCAATGAATAAATTCCAGCCTCTCTAACATTCCAAGGAGTAACAAAATCAGGTTCACCAACTCCTAAAGATATAACACCTTCCATTTCATTAATCATGTCAAAATATTTTCTTATTCCTGATGGTGGCATTTCTCTTACGTTCTTTTTAATCATATTCTCTATAATCATATAAAAATTGCCTCCCTATCATCAATTTTCTTTTCTTTAAATATTGTTCCATGGTCTTTATATTTTCTTAAAACAAAGTGTGTGCTAGTGCTTAATACGTATTGTTGCACAGCAAGTTTTTCCGATACAAAAAGAGCTACTTCTTTCATGCTCTTTCCTTCTACTATAACTGTTAAATCAAATCCTCCAGACATTAAATAACATGCTGTAACTTCTGGAAATTTATATATTCTTTCTGCTACTTTATCAAAACCTGCTCCTCTTTGAGGCGTTATTTTAACTTCAATTAATGCTGTTACAGTTTCTTTTCCTGTATTCTCCCAATTAATCAAAGTAGTATATCTTGCTATAATACTTTTGTCTTCATAATCTTTAATTGCTGCTTTAACCTCATCAACGCTTTTTCCAGACATAGTTGCTATTTGTTCATCAGTATAACGACTATTTTTTTCTAATATTTCTAGTATTTCTTCCATATAAAATGCCTCCTTAAAATTAATAACTATCAGATAAGGTATTTAATTGTAATAAAAAAATCCTTCATCCCCAAAAACAAGGGACGAAAGATTGATTACGCGGTACCACCCTAATAAGCATAAAATGCTCACTCTATAGAAATATTTTCATAAATACTTCAACCTTTATAACGTAAGGAACACGTCATTATCTAATTAAGAATAGTAATTCTTATTTTTCAATATGAAATTCAAAGGCTGCTTCTATAAAGTTCACTTACTAGATTTCCACCAAATCTCTAGTTCTCTGAAAAGCTTACTAAATATACTCTTCCTTATCACAATTTTTAACATATCATTTTAATATATTATAAACATATATTGATTTAAATTCAATAGTATATCTTGTTATTTTTATTAATTTGTTAACATAATTCATTTTTATAGCTGTTTTTTTAATCTTTTTTTACTAATACATAACAACTTAATTTATGCACTTTTACTACATTATTTTCTATATATGTCAGTTTATCTATTCCAGCTTTATCTTCATTTACAATAACATACCATCCATTTTTATTCAATTTAATTTCGACTGAATTTGGATTTGCATTATATATTACACAAACTTCCGTCCAATTAGTTTGCAAATAACTTAAATTTATATAAAATGCAACTATTCTATCATTATCAAAATTTATCTTTTTCTCTAAAAATCTTAAGTTTTCTCTTATCTCATTGCTAGTATCCATTCTAAATCCTTTGCAGAATTTTCTAAGCCTAATTAATCCTTTATAATAATCCACAACATCTTTATATTCTACAGTTCTATTCCATTGTAATTCATTTACACTGTCAGGTGAATTATAACTATTGCCATTTAAACTTCCATCCTTATTTTTCTTAGTTCTTAAAAATTCTTCTCCTGCTTGAAAAAATGGAATACCTTGAGAAGTTAAAATTATAGCCGCAGACAATTTATTCATGGCTTTTAAATCTTCTTTTGAAAAATTATTATTAGACATACATATCTTATCCCATAATGTATAATTATCATGCGCAGACGCATATGTTACTGTTTGATACGGTTCATTTGCCCATGGAAATTTACTATATTTTAAACTTTCATAATTTATTTGATTATGCTTTGTAGAAGCTACTACTCCAAATTTAATAGTCTCTTCTAAAATTCCTGCACCACTTATAAAACCCTTTGAATGAGAATCAAAGACATTTCCTTTTATTCCATCTCTAATATCATCACTAAATGCTGCTATATTCATGTCTCCAAATTTACTAATATTAAACTTAATACATTTATCCCATTCTGGTAAAGGAGATGCACCACCTGTCCAAGCTTCACCATACATAAGTATGGATTTATCTATTTTATCCAAACTTCTTCTTATATCTTTCATAATTTCTATATCATATAATCCCATTAAGTCAAATCTAAAACCATCTATATGATACTCACTTGCCCAATAAATCAAAGAATCAATTATAAATTTTTTAACCATCTTTTTTTCTGTTGCTAATTCATTTCCGCATCCAGACCCATTAGAAAACCACCCATCATTATTTTTTCTATAGTAATAACTGGGGACTATGCAATTTAAATTAGAACTATATGTTGAATGTGTGTGGTTATATACAACATCCATAATCACTCTTATACCATGTTCATGTAAAGTTTTAATCATATTCTTAAATTCTATTATTCGTTTTTCCCCATTAAAAGGGTCTAAAGAATATGATCCTTCTGGTACATTGAAATTTTTAGGATCATATCCCCAATTATAATTTTCAGAACTAACATTGGATTCATCTACTGTTGCATAATCAAATGCTGGCATTAAATGAACATGTGTTATTCCGAGCTCTTTTATATACTCTAAACATGTAGGGTAATTGGTTCCTGGAATCTTAGTTTCCTTCTCATAAACCCCATTATACTTTCCTCTAAATTTATCATTAACACCTGATGTTTCACTTATTGAAAAATCTCTTACATGTATTTCATATATAATAGCATCTGTTGCATTTGTAAATTTTGGCTTGATATCTTCATCCCAATCTTTAGGATTAGTAGACTCTAAATCAATTACCATTCCCCTATTTCCATTTACATTTACTGCTTTAGCATATGGATCTACAACTTCTATTTCATTTTGTTCATTATTAACTAAATAATTATAGTAAACTCCATTAAAATCTCCTAAAAGTTCTAAACTCCATATTCCTTCTTCTCTTTTTTTCATATCAAAAACTTCATTTTTTTCTTTATAATATAATATTACTCTTACACTTTTTGAAACTGGAGCCCATAATATAAACGTTGTTTTTTCTTTTGAATAAATTGCCCCTAATTTGCCACAATAGTTTTCATATTCATATAATATAGATTGCATCATAATTTTTAGCACCTCTAATACTTTTTATATACGCTCTGTTTTAAATGCGTGTTGATATATGCAATAGGTAAAGTGGCATTGTAATTGGACTTTGAGAATAGTTAAGTGAGAGTCAAAATTTTATATTTTGTTTCTCGAACTTACTCAGCGCAGTCGAGTTTCCTTTTTATATTCACATTTACTGCTTGTCACAATTTTATATTGGGAACAAGCTAAAATGGGACTATACTCATTTTAGCATTCCTAAGTTCAATTACTCAG
>NZ_JAVJAN010000055.1:0-14390 GCF_031344075.1 Clostridium aquiflavi | reverse complement strand
AGTGTTGTTAAGTGAGAGTCGGAATTTTATATTTCGCTCCTCGAACTTACTCAGCGACTATCAGAAGTCGAGTTTCCTTTTTTTACATTTTGTCCACTTTGCTTATGCATATATCAACACTTTGCTAAAACATAACTTTAATTTTTTGTTATATTAAAGCTAATATCAACCATCTCAACTATGTATGCTAATTCTGAGTCCGGAATAGAAATCCCAAATATCTCTTCAACTAATTCAAAATTGTTTTTTATAATATTAAAAAGTTTATTCTTACTATTTTTTATTGTTAAAAATTTTTTATATGGTAAAGACTCATTTCTTATAACTCGTTCTATCATACAAGAACAATGAAATAAAAATTTTATATACAAGCTATCATCAATTTTATTACCACAATCTGTAGCTATTTTTTCTAAAACTTGATTTAATATTTCTGATGCTTTTTCAACATTTAAGAATGTAAGTGCCTCATCTAATAACTTTATAATATGTTTTTTCCAATTTATATTTTCATAATTATTTCCTATTTCCAAATTTCTTGAATCTATATTTTCTGTGTTTACTTTTACTCTACCCCCAATTAATGAGCTAACATTCTCTATATTATTCACTAATATATCCATATTTATATTTGAAGTCATAGCTTTTCTTGCTGCTTCAATAACCATAGGTGTACTAACCATTTTTATAGTTCTTGTTTCTATTCCTGTTTTTTCCGTAATCACATCTCCAAATGTTGCTAAAGATCCCATATCAACTAGTAGTAAAACTCCACTTCCTTTATTTATTTTACTAACTGTATTTATAGCTTTCTTTAAAGTGACCTCAACTTTTTCTTCTAATGGCATATCTAATGCATGTATACAATCATATCCTAAAAGCGTCTTTGCAACATCAACCATATTAGTTGCAGTTCCATGACCATGCGCAATTACTAAAACTTGAATATTTCCATGTTCTTTTTTAGTATTTACAGAACGCAAGAACATAGTTATAAATGCTAATTCATCATTAGGTATTTTAACAAAAAATTTTTCTTCTATTTTAGATTTTATTAATGTTGCAAGATTGTATTCTTGTTTATAATTTTTATAATTATCTTCAGATTTAGGGTATATAACTATGTTTCCTATTCTTAATCGTTCCAAAAGAGTTTCTATATGTAATGCCAAACTATACATTAATTTAGTATCTATATTCTTAATACAGTCATGTGAATCTTCTACAAATGATTCTTTAATAATCTCAACAATCTCTGGTGTTACTATTTTGGATAATACTTCTTTATCAAGTTCTAAGTCTTCAGATTTTTCTATAGATGCTGTATTATTAAATCTATATTGGATTTGATTAACTATATTTTCCCTAATCTGTTTTATAGATAATCCGTCTACATAAAACTTCTGAGCTTTTTGTAGCATTAAATCATAAAAATCTCCTTCAGTATTATAGTTGTCATACAATAATAATCCATTTAAATTGTCGTCTGATTCTTCGCTTGAACCATTAAATATTATAGATTCAAAATCATTTAAATCAAAATATTTAATTAGTTCTTGTCTTTTATCTTCAATTGTAAATAAACCTTCTTTAAATCTTTGAGAAATTTGAGATAACTTTACATATACATATTCATATTCTTCTGTAATATATTCAACAAATGCATTAGCACAAATAAGTTGAATATCATTCTTTAACTGACCGATATTACCAGGACATTTATAAAGTAGTAATACTTTTAATACTTCTTTAGATACTTTTAATGGAGCCTTAATTTTTACAGATTCATTTTTAAAAAATTGGCAAATAAGCTCCATTCGTTCCTTTAGTGAACGTTTACTTAAACTAGGCAGCTTAATTGTTACAGGAATTCTTCTTAAAAATGTTCCTAAAATAGCTGATTTAGGATTTTCTGTTGTTGCTGCTATAAATAATATGTTGGCTTTTCTTGCATTCTCAGATTCTCCTAATCTCCTATAGCTTCCCCTATCCATTAATGAAAATAGCATTTCCTGTCCTTCCGGAGATAGACGATGTACCTCATCTAAAAATAATATTCCACCATTAGCTTGATCTACCAATCCTTTTTTTTCACAACTTGCACCAGTAAATGCTCCTTTTACATGTCCAAATAAATGTGAAAGTAAAAGCTGAGAATTTTCTGCATAATCTGCACAATTAAATATAATATATGGAGAATCCTTCGTAAGTTTTCCTGATTCTATTGCATATATATACATAGCTTCAGCAAATGTAGTTTTCCCAACACCTGTAGGTCCGATTAATAAAGTATGTAATCCATTAGGTGGATATAATATTGTTGCTTTTGCTTGCTTAATTTGTGATTTTAATGAATCTTCACTACCAATTATGCTTTTAAAAATAGTTTTTTTATATTTAGGTAGTTTTTCTTTTTCTAATTCTCTAATATCTTTTATATTTTTAAACTCTTCATCTTTTTTCAAACTTATTTCATTTGTTAATATTTTACTTAATGAACTATATTGGGCTATTACTGATTCTTTTATAGTTATACCAAATTTTAGTTCTAAATAAATCTTATCTAGATATAACACTGGTTTGCCCTGAATTTTAACTGCCAGTTCTTCATTTACAAGACAATTTAATTCTTTACTCACATTATTTCTAGATATATTTAATTCTTTAGCTATGTAACTAGCTTCAAATCCTATTTTTTCTTCTAACGTTTCACTAAAATTTATAGTTTTAGTAAGATCTTTTAACTTTTTATATACCCGTTCTTTTCTACTAAATTTATCTTTTGGTTTATAATCATCAAACACTGAAACATCTCCTTTTTTATAAATTAGATATGTTTTAAATAAAAGAATCTTTAGCTAAAGTAAAAATTTAATTTATTATATAATAAAAGACACTTTCCTTAGTTTATATGCTATTACTATAGAAAGTGTCTCTGTATGCTTTAAAAGGATAGATTCACTCTATCCTTTTTTTTAATTAAGATTTAGACTTATAATCAAAGATTTATTGACTTTCTTCATATCACAATCAGTCATATGTCCAATTTTTTCCTTTAATCTTCGTTTATCTAAAGTCCTTATTTGTTCTAATAATACAACTGAATCCCTATTTAAACCATACTCCTCTGAAGATATTTCAACATGAGTAGGTAGTTTAGCCTTGTTTATTTGTGATGTTATTGCTGCTACAATAACAGTAGGACTATATCTATTTCCTATATCGTTTTGTATTATAATAACGGGACGTATTCCGCCTTGTTCAGATCCTATAACAGGACTTAAATCAGCATAAAATATATCTCCTCTTTTTACTACCATAGTTGCCATTTCAAATAATCACTCTCCGCAAAGCCATATCTCATATTCATTAATATCACTTAATAGCTTTTCAACCCCATCTCTAGAAAGTTCCAAATTTAATTCTGCCATATCTTGATAACCCTTTATCATTGAGTATTCAAAATCGACTAAACTCATATCTTCAATCGTATCATCAATATATAATATTATTGAGTCGCTCATAAATTCACTCTTTTTTTTATTTGTACAAAATATATCGTAATTTTTTTTATTATCCTTAAAATGTGACATAATTTCTCCTCCATAGTAGTAAAAATCCTATGTATATATCTATTATATTGCAAATTATGTCAATTTGTCAAAAGAATTGTCCTTTTTTTGTTATATATTTTTTATTAAACTAAGAGTTTTATTTATTTATATTATTTGTAACAATTATTTACTTAAAACGTATGTATCTTTATGATACTTTCTATAAAATAATTTTAAGCTAATGTTATTTTGATATTAATATGGCTTAATTTTATTTAATTCCAATGTTTTTTACTTATTTAATTCTTAGGAAGAACATTAACTACAAAGATAATATAAAAATTTCAATTTTTATGTGGTTTCCATTCTTCCTTATCATCATAGGTTATCTTAAAAAACATATATTGATTAAAACAACTCATCACTTAAATTCTTTTCAATTTTAAAATCTTTATAAGTTATAATAACTCTTTCAATTCCGTTAATATCAAATATTTTTAATAATATAGGTGACTTTGTTTTTTTATCTATATAAAATTTTCCTTTTTCAAAATGTTTATTATTCATATCATACTTCAAATCAATTTCCAGGTAGTTTCCATCACCCCATTCTTTAACGTTTTCTTTTATTTCACCTAACATCTTATTAGATAAAATATTGTTTATTGATGCTAGTGGATAAATAACGTCCATATTCCCATCAAGTTTAAATTCATCACCTTGATAGTCCTTAACTTGTATTTCTCCGCTGTTATATACTTTTATTGTTTTGTTATCTTGTCCAAATTCAATTCTCAATCCTTTATTATCGCTATAATATTGTGTAGTTAATTCTTTAATTTCACCTCTTGAATTTTTAAATATATATTCTACGCCTGTACTATATTCTTTTATGTTCTTAACATAATTTAAAATGTCTTCATTAGTCGGAAGTAAAATATGTCTAAATAAAACTATCAATAGAATAGTGATAATTGGTATAAGTAATAAAGTAGATAAAAGCATTTTACTTTTAATTGTCTTTTTTTTCTTTTCCATTAATCCTCCAAAGCTTTATTAATACTTTATTACTATTATGAAAAGTTTTTTTATTTTATTCTTAATTAATTAAGAATGTTATTAATTTTTGTTGGTAAATTATTAATAATATCTCTTGCATTAACTATAAAAGAGTTTTGCGAAATTTCATCAGCCAATTTTCCATGTATATAAGTTCCTAAAACAGTTGCTTCTTCAATGTTTACTCCTTGAGATATTAGTCCAGTTATTATTCCTGTTAAGGCATCACCCATTCCACCTGATGCCATTTTGCTATTACCCGTTTCATTTATGTAAGTTTTATTATGAACACAAATTACTGTCTTATAACCCTTTAACAATAAATTTATTCTGTAATCCTTAAAAAATTTCTTTACTACGCTAATTCTATCATCTTCAACTTCACTAATTTTTATATCTAAAAATCTAGCTAATTCTCCTGGATGTGGTGTCATAATTGCTCTATTTTCTAAATATTTTAGTAATGACTTATTTTTTGACAATAATGTTATTGCGTCTGCATCAATGATTATTGGACAAGTTGTTTGCTTTACAACCTTTTCAAATAGTTGTTTCTCTTTTTCTCCAGTTCCAAGTCCTGGTCCAATGGCAATGACTTGAGCTCCTTTTAATAGCTCATTTAATTTTTCATCTTCTGTATTTAAAGTCATAGCCTCTATCAATTTATTAGATAATATAGGTTGTATTTCTTTAGGACAAACTAAAGTTACTAATCCAGCACCACTTCTAACTGTACATTCAGTAGTTATAAATGCTGCCCCTGTAAACCCACTGCTACCTGCAATTATAATTGCTCTACCATAGTTTCCTTTATGTCCATAAATATTTCTTTTTGGGATTAACTTTTTATATTCAGGATCATCTAATATACAAATTCCATCATTATTTTGTTTTTTAATTTTTTGGGGAATACCTATATTTACAACTTTAATATTTCCTAAATATTCAATTGCTTTATAACTTAAGAATCCTTTTTTTATAACTTCAAATGTATACGTATAATTTGCTCTTATTGAAATTCCTTTTGGTACTCCCTCATCACAATCTAAGCCAGATGGAACATCTACTGATACAATTATATTTGAGTTAACATTAATTTCATCTATAATAGTTTTAAACAAACCTTTAAGATCCCTATTTAATCCAATACCAAAAATAGCATCAACTACGACATCAAATTTTTTAATATCGTTAACTAAATTAATATCTATATCTTCTTCTGATCTTATCTTTTTAATTTCTATGTTCTCTAGATTGGTTAATATTTTTAGATTTAATTTAAAATCATCACTATAATTTTCATTAACTCCAACAATATAAACTTTTACCTTCTTACCATTATTGAATAAATGTCTAGAAATCGCTAAACCATCTCCACCATTATTTCCTTGACCACATATTACAAGAAAACTATCACCCATATTATATATTTCCTTATATATTGATATAGCTGCATTTTCCATTAAAACAATACTAGGAATTCCTATTTCATTAATTGTTAGCTCATCAATTAGTTTACATTTTTTAGAAGACATAATTTCCATGTTATATCACCTCTATTATTGCATATGCTATAGCGTCAGTATTACTATGAGATATACTTATAAAAATATTATAATTATCTAAATTAAACATTTTATATAATTTATCACTTAAATTCACTATTGGCTTTCCTAGTTCATCTCTTAATACCTCTATATCCTTCAATCCAAATCCTCTAAAACCGCTACCTAATGCTTTACTTACAGCTTCTTTTGCTGCAAAATTTCCTGATATAGTATTAGCATTAAATCTTCTTAATTTAAAGTATTCAATCTCTTTTTGCGTAAAAAATCTATTTATAAAATTTGGATTACTTTCAATAGCTTTTTTTATTCTTTCAATTTCTATTATATCTGTTCCAATTCCTCTTATCAAAATATTACCCCTTTCTCAGAAAGTTACTTTATTTAGTATATACTAAATAAAGTATTTAAGTAATATTTAACAATTAATTTGCAACTTCCTTTGAAGTAAAATTGTCAAATTCACATACATGCTCGTCTACATACTCACCAATAATGTCTATAAGATGTAGTGGTGAAACTCTGTTTTCATATAATTTAGTAAGTAAAGCTTTAACATTGTGTCTATTTATAGAAATTAAATTTACTGAATCCTTTTCATAAAATACCTCATTAGTGGTATTTGAGTTTTGGCTTTGTACTTCTATGCCATATCCTGTTATTCCTTTATACAGTGATTTGGTTAACCTATATTTATACTCAAAATTGTTTTCAGTATCTATAGATGTATATTCTTCTATAATATCCATATAATTACTCAACCCCTTTTAAATTTGTAACACATGTTAATATTATCACATTAACCTTTTATAAAATGTCAAAGCATGTCCCGATAATTAGTTATTTATATATTTTTTATTGACAATAAATTTTCAAACTTGCTATTTATCACCGTATAAATAAATATATTTAAAATTAAATTTAAAGTATTTGTCGAATATTAATCTAATTGCAATAATCTAATTTTAATTTTAATATATATCTTATATTTATATATGTTTATACATTATTATAGAATAAAAATAAACCACCTTAAATAGCCTAAATCTATTTTAAGATGGTTTATTTTTTCCCATTTTAACCCCATAAATTTCATTGTAACCATAATTGAAAATTGAAAACTGAAAACTTTTTAGTTATCGTTTACATTATTTATTATATCACATTTATTTATTAATTCAATATTTGGTATATTATTTCTTAAATTTTTCTAATATTTTAAAACTTTATAAATAAAATAAAGTCCTAAAGAATAAAAATAACTCCGTCAAGTAGGTTTTACAACAGTATTTTTTACTGTATCTACTTAACAGAGTTCACTTCAATTTTATTCACTTGCAGAAAATTAAAATTATATATTATTTTAATTTTCTGCAATAACTTTTTCCGGCCTTTTGTTTCCTAAGAACTTAAAGTCTTCACCAACAACTTCTGCTATGTATTTCTTATTTCCGTCTTTATCTTCATAACTTCCAGTTCTTAATCTACCACTTAAACTTATACTATCGCCCTTTTTCATATAGCGACATATAACTTCTGCTTTTTTGCCCCATACTACTATGGGAATTAAATCAGCTTTTCTAGTACCATCTAAACTTTTAAATGGTCTATCTACAGCTATTATAAATTTACTGTATGTTTTACTATCTTTTTCAGTATACATAAGTTCAGGGTCCTTTATAAAATTTCCTACTAATACTATTTTATTCATTATATTACACCTCCTGAATATTTCTTTATTGATTCTATCCAGTTAATGTAATTATATTCAGTAAAATACAATATTCTTATAATTGGTTTTTAAATTCATCTAACACACAATTTATTTCTACTCCTAAAATAAATAAAATTGAAACTAAAAACAACCAAGTCATCAATATAAAAACAGCTCCAAGACTCCCATAAAATCTAGAAAAATTCCTAAAATTATCTATATAAAAAGAAAATCCATAAGATGTTATTATCCATCCTATTGTACTAAATATAGATCCTGGTATTACTTCTCTCCATTTTAATCTTTTTGACGGAGTAAATCTATATATTGACGCAAATATAAATATCATCATAATCACAACAAAAGCATATCTACATATATTCCATAAAATCATAATTATTTTTGTAAAAGGAATCATTTTTACCAAATAACTTCCTATTACATTTCCAAATACAAGCATAGACAATGATAATATTATAATTACTGCCAATGCTACTACACTAAGCATAGAAATTATTAGTCTTTTTATAAATGATCTCTTTTCTTTAAAACCATAAGCTTTATTAACACCTTTAATTACAGCTCTAAAACCTGATGATGAAGTCCATAAAGCTAATAAAATTGAGATTCCTAATAAACCTGTATATTGTTTATCAAAAACCTCAACTATTATAGATGAAGTTAATTCAAATACCGCTTCTGGAACTATAGCTTTTATTCCATTTAATACTTGTATAGAATCCATATTACTAAATCCTATTAACGTTATTAAGAAAATAATAAATGGAAAGAATGATAAAAGTAAATAATATGCTAATTGAGATGCTAATGCAAAAATATCATCATTTTTTACTTTTACAATCAAGTGTAATAATAATCTTAATTTTTCTCTTAAACTCATCTTCGTATGACTCATTAAATCACCATTTCCTATCTTTAGATATTATCATCTCATTTAATTCTTATATAAAATTATATTTATACCACATTCCCTTTATCCCTTTAAATGAATTAATTATGATAACAAGCCATAAACAGATTTCATAATTTCCTACAAAGCTTACTAATTAAAATATTTAAAATCTTTACCCATTAAACATTATATCTCTATTCTCATATTTTATAGATAAAATTTATAAAATATTCATAATATAAAAATAAAGTTTATTTTAAATAAATATTCATGTTTTCAATAAAATTATAGGACTTAATGCTTACTCAGCATTAAATCCTATAATAAACTAAACTTTAAATATTTTTGCTATGTTTTAGAACAATATTGACATTTTCTCAAAACATAGATTAGTATCTAAATCAATATAATTCTATAATTTATAAATCTTATCTCTATTGTTAACTACATTCTTAGTTGCATTTCTTGTATCATAAACAACTTTAGCCTTACTTACTATATCTTCATAATCATAACAGCTATGGTTAGTTGTTACTATAACAATATCGCTGTCATCAATTACTTCTTTCCAATCTACAGAATTATATACTTTATTCTTATATTTGGAAACTTCACAATATGGATCATTTACAATAACATCTGCTCCATTTTTTTCCAAAAGTTCAATAACTTTAAATGCTGGTGATTCTCTATAATCATCGATATCATTCTTATATGCAACTCCTAATACCAGAACTTTTGATCCATTAAGTGCTTTTTTATGTTTGTTTAATATTTTCATTACATTATCTAATACAAATTCAGGCATTGAATCATTTATTTCTCCTGAAGTTTCTATTAATCTTGTATGATAATCATATTCCTTTGCTTTCCATTCTAAGTAAAATGGGTCAAGCGGTATACAGTGTCCTCCAAGACCTGGACCTGGATAAAATGGCATAAATCCATATGGTTTAGTTTTAGCTGCATCTATAACTTCCCATACATCAATTCCCATTCTGTTACATAGTATAGCCATTTCATTAGCTAATCCAATGTTAATATTTCTAAATGTATTTTCTAATATTTTTTCCATTTCAGCTACTGCTGGTGATGAAACAGTATGTATTTCACCTTCTAAAATATTTCTATATAATGCTGCTGCAACTTCTGTACAATCTGCACTACATCCTCCAACAACCTTAGGTGTATTCTTAGTGTTAAAGTTTTTATTACCTGGGTCAACTCTTTCTGGTGAGAATGCTAAGAAAAAGTCTTCTCCACATTTTAATCCACTTTCTTCTAATATAGGTTTAAGAACTTCTTCTGTTGTTCCTGGATAAGTAGTACTTTCAAGTACTATTAACATACCTTTATGCATATATTGTGCAACACTTTTAGTTGATTCTACTACATATGATAAATCTGGTTGCTTATATAAATCAAGTGGTGTAGGTACACATATACAAATAGTATCTACATTTTTTACAAAGCTAAAATCTGTAGTAGCTCTTAGTATTTTATCATCAACTAACATTTTTAACTTTTCATCTACTACATCACCTATGTAATTACTACCTTCATTCACCATTTTAACTTTTTGGTCTTGAACATCAAATCCAATAGTTTCATATCCTGCACTTGCTTTTTCTACAGCTAATGGTAAACCAACATATCCTAATCCAACTACGCCTACTTTAGCAGTTCTATTATTTATTTTTTCTAATAATTGTTGCTTTAATCCTGACATCTATTTTATACCTCCTAAATCTACACACTCAACTTTTTCATCAGATTTTAGATATTCTTCATTACAACTTTCACAAATTGCTTTGTTATTTTTAAAATCTAACTTTGAGCCACATTTACATACATATCCTTTAACTATTGCTGGATTTCCAACAACTAAAGCATAATCTGGTATATTTTTAGTAACTACAGCTCCTGCTCCAATCAAAGCATACTTTCCTATGTTATGACCACATACTATTGTTACATTTGCTCCAATTGATGAACCTTTTCCTATAATAGTCTTTTTATATTCACTTTTTCTTTCTATAAAACTTCTAGGATTTATTACATTAGTAAATACACAAGATGGTCCTAAGAATACATCATCTTCACAAATAACGCCAGTATACACAGATACATTATTTTGTATTTTAACTCCATTACCTAGTTTTACTCCAGGAGATATAACTACATTTTGACCTATATTACATTTTTCACCCATTATAGAATTACTCATAATATGAGAAAAATGCCATATTTTTGTTCCTTCTCCTATTTCAACATTATCATCTATATAACTGGACTCATGTACAAAATACTTCTTATCCATAAATTATACCTCTCTATTCCTTTATAGAATCAATTATATATCTTATTTGCTCTTCTGTTAATTCTGGATAAACAGGAATTGCAAATGTTCTATGTGAAAGATATTCTGCAACTGGCATATCCCCTTCTTTATATCCAAGATCTTGATATACTTTTTGTAAATGTAATGGAACTGGATAATATACCCCTGCTGCCACACCTTTATCTTTAAGTTTATTCAACATTTTTTCTCTATCTTCTGTTTGTAATACATATTGATGATATACTGATTCATTTTCTTGTCTAACACTTGGTGTAACGACTTTTGAATCTTTAAAGTTTTCATCATATATTTTTGCTATTTCTTTTCTCTTTGAATTCCATTTATCTAAATGAGGCAATTTCACCTTTAATATTGCTGCTTGAATAGCATCTAATCTAGAGTTATATCCTATTAAATAATTGTAGTACTTTAATGGATTATATACTGTATCATCCCCAGTATTAGATCTATCTATATCTTCATTTATATTATTTAATAAATTATATGCTTTTTGTCCTGTTTCTCCACTTCCATGAGTTCTTAATGCTCTAGCTATAGTTGCTATATTATCATCAGATGTTACTATCATACCACCATCACCAGCACATGAAAGGTTCTTTGTTGGGAAGAATGAAAAACAAGCTATGTCACTTAATGCCCCTATCATTTTTCCTTTATATTTAGCCCCAACTGCTTGACAAGCATCTTCAATAACTTTTAAGTTATATTTTTTAGCTATTTTATTTATTTCATCCATATCAGCACTTTGTCCAAAGATATGAACAGGTATAATTGCTTTTGTTTTTTCAGTAATTTTTTCTTCTATTTTGCTTGGATCTATATTAAAAGTATCTTTTTCTGCATCTACAAAAACTGGCTTTGCTCCTACAGCAGATATACATTCAGCTGAAGCAAAGTAAGTAAATGTCGAAGTTATTACTTCATCACCTGCTCCAATTCCTAAAGATTTTAATGCAATAACTAATGCATCTGTTCCATTTCCTACTGAAATAGCATGCTTAACGCCTATATAATCTGCAAAATCCTTTTCAAAATCAGATACATTTTTTCCCATAATATAATTTGCAGAAGATAATACTTCCTTAGTTACTCTATCTAAATCTTCAGAAATAGACTTATATTGAGCTTTTAAATCAATTAATGGAATATTCATTTTCCTCGCTCCTTTGATTTTACTTATATTACCAATTTATTGTTTTGATAATTCATTTCTACTAAATTATAACAAATATTTAAATTCTAAATATTAATTATTTATAAAAATTATTTTATCTCATTAAATTAGTTATCATAAAGCTACTTCTTTTGATAAACTAACATGAATATTTTAACATACTTAAATAGATAAATAAACTTTTTATTTTATATGAACAAAAAACAAAAAGTGTATACTAATACTACTTTAAAATAACATATATAAGAGTATTTTTTGTATAAATATAATAAAATATTACAAAACTTATTATATTTCTTTAAAAAACACTTACTCAAATAAATTATAATTTATTTGAGTAAGTGTTTAATTAATCTCTTCATACTCTTATTCCTCTTATTTAATTAAGGCACATTCAAATATTTTACTTGTTATTTATTTTCATATGCCTAATCTGCATGATATTCATTTACTATTTTTTGCACTAATTTCTTAATTACACTTGCTTCTGCTATTAATGATAAAACTAATAGAAAGACTGTTATTCTTTCTTCTTCTGATTCTTTTAAATTTAAGCATTTAACTCTTTCTTTTAATTTTTTTTCATTTTCTAAGGATGCTTTTAAATATTCATCTAAACTTTCATCTTGTATTTCTGAAAATATTTTATAAGCATCTTGCCAACAAATTATATCATCATCTCGTTCATTTATTTCGTTAAATGCTAAACTAAAGACTTTTTTTATTTCATCAGTAGTTAGCACTGGTCTCATATAACTTAATAATACAAGCTGAACTAAATGTATTTTAGTGTATCCTCGTTTTTTACCATCTTCTGGTTTTGTGATAACTTCACTTTTTATATAATTTTGAACTATGTTATTAGTGAATTTTTCATCCATAAATTTATCATTTAAGTAGTCTATAACTTGAGATAAAAATAAATCATACTTTGGTAGATCTTCACATGAAACTAAACTATTTTCAGATATTTTTTCAACTATTTCTTTTATATAAGACGACTCCATATGATTATTCATATAATATCCCACACTTTCTTAGTATATTTAAATAAATTATATAGTAAAAATAAACTTATTACAAGTTATTTTTACCATTATAATAATCTGAATATGTTTTTATTATATATGATAATTCAAAAATTTAGTATATAAATTATAATTTCTATTTTTTAATTGTTTTATATTTTCTGTTTTATTTATAATTGTTTTAAATTATTATATGGAAAAATAATATTTTTTGTCTGTTTAAGACAATATGCATTGTTTTTTTATATATTTTTAAATTTTTTTGTGTTTTTTAATATTTATATGACAAATTGGTAATTATCCATATTTTCTAATTTTTACTAATTGTTTTTACTTTTTTTATTTTAATATAGGCTTATCCCATTTAACCTCAGTAGTAATGCAATTTTTTATATTAAAATCATCTTATATTGTATAGTAAAAAATTCTAAAAATTCTATTGACATTTCTAAAATATGGTAGTATATTTTATATATAATGTTTATTAAAGTTGAAATTTGTAACTTATTATACAAAAAACATAAAATATATATTGACTTTATATTACATACTTGGTAATATGTCAGAGTAGAATGTCGAACATTGTAATTAGGAGGAATTTTTATGAAATCAACAGGTGTAGTTAGAAGAGTAGATGAATTAGGTAGAATTGTTATTCCAATAGAATTAAGAAGAACTTTAGATATTGCTGAAAAAGACGCTTTAGAAATTTATGTAGACGGTGAACAAATAATCCTTAAAAAATATGAACCAGCTTGTATATTCTGCGGAGATGCAAGAGACGTTATAAACTATAAAGGAAAAAATGTTTGTACTAATTGTTTAGATGAAATAAAAAACAATAGATAATATCTATTAATTATACTTAATAACAATATTAGCACCTCTAAAATTTTAGAGGTGCTGTTTATTTTATATTTAGCTCTGTTTTAAATGCGTGTTGATATATGCAATAGGTAAAGTGGCATTGTAATTGGACTTTGAGAATTCTTAATGAGTATTGTCATATTTATTGCTTGTC
>NZ_JAVJAN010000054.1:0-14821 GCF_031344075.1 Clostridium aquiflavi | reverse complement strand
AATGTTGTCTTACCGTGGTCTACGTGACCGATTGTTCCAATATTTACGTGTGGTTTACTTCTCTCAAATTTTTCTTTTGACATTGTAAAATTCCTCCCTTATTATGAAATGATTTAAAATCTTATATTAGATTCCAAAATATAATCTATATTATTTAGATTTGTTTCCAGCAACTTGTTCTTGAATACTCTTTGGAACTTCTTCGTAGTGATCGAATACCATTGAGTAAACCCCTCTACCTTGAGTTCTTGATCTTAAAGATGTAGCATATCCGAACATTTCTGATAATGGTACGAACGCTCTAATAACTTGAGCACCATTAACAGCTTCCATTCCTTCCATTCTACCTCTTCTTGAATTAACGTCTCCAATAACATCTCCCATGTATTCTTCAGGAACTGTTATTTCAACTTTCATCATTGGTTCAAGAAGTACTGGATCTGCTTTAGACATAGCATTTTTAAATGCCATAGATCCTGCAATCTTAAATGCCATTTCTGATGAGTCAACTTCATGGTATGAACCGTGTACTAATCTAACTTTAAAGTTAATAACATTGTATCCAGCAATTATACCATTTAAAGATGCTTCTTGAATACCATTGTCAACAGCTGGGATATATTCTCTAGGAATAGCTCCTCCAACAATTGCATTTTCAAATACGTATTCTCCCTCAGTTGGTTCCATTTCAATTACAGCATGACCGTATTGACCTTTACCACCTGATTGTTTAGCATATTTAGCTTCTGCTTTAACAGCTTTTCTAATTGTTTCTTTATAAGCAACTTGTGGAGCTCCAACGTTACATTCAACTTTGAATTCTCTCTTAAGTCTATCAACGATGATATCTAAGTGTAATTCACCCATACCAGCGATAATTGTTTGACCTGTTTCTTCATTAGTCCAAGTCTTGAAAGTTGGATCTTCTTCAGCTAATTTAGCTAAAGCCATTCCCATTTTTTCTTGAGCTGCCTTAGTTTTTGGTTCGATAGCTACAGAAATAACTGGTTCTGGGAATTCCATTGATTCAAGGATTATAGGTTCTTTTTCTGAACATAAAGTGTCACCAGTACTTGTGTTCTTTAGTCCGATTACTGCTCCTAATTCCCCTGCTTCTAATGATTCAACTTCTTGTCTTGAGTTAGAGTGCATCTTAACAAGTCTACCAATTCTTTCTTTCTTACCCTTAGTTGAGTTAAGAACGTATGAACCACTTTCCATTATACCAGAATAAATTCTTGTATATGCTAACTTTCCTACGAATGGATCTGTAGCGATTTTGAATGCTAGCGCTGATAATGGTTCTCCATCAGAAGCACTTCTTTCAGCCTCTTCTCCATCTAAGTTAGTACCTTTTACAGCTGGAATATCTAATGGTGATGGTAAGTAATCAACAACACCATCTATCATTTGTTGAACACCTTTATTCTTATATGAAGAACCACATATACAAGGGTAAATTTCATTAGCTATAGTAGCTTTTCTTAAGCCAGCTTTTAATTCTTCCTCAGTGATTTCTTCTCCATCTAAGTATTTCATCATTAATTCTTCATCAGCTTCAGCAATTGCTTCGATCATTGCTGCTCTATATTCTTCAGCTTTTTCAGCATATTCAGCTGGTATAGCTTCTTCTCTCATATCTTTTCCAAGATCATCGTGGAATATGATAGCAACGTTTCTTATAAGATCAATCATACCTTGGAAGTTTTCTTCGTTCCCTATTGGAATTTGTATTGGAACTGCATTTCCTTTTAATCTATCTCTTACAGTGCTTATACATCTAAAGAAATCTGCACCTGTTGCATCCATCTTATTAACATAAATCATTCTTGGAACACCATATTTATCCGCCTGTCTCCAAACAGTTTCAGTTTGAGGTTCAACCCCACTCTTTGCGTCTAAAACTGTAACAGCACCATCAAGTACTCTTAACGATCTTTCAACTTCTACTGTGAAGTCTACGTGTCCAGGAGTATCAATTATATTAAGTTCATGTTCTTTCCACGCACATGTTGTAGCTGCAGAAGTAATTGTTATACCTCTTTCTTGTTCTTGAACCATCCAGTCCATTGTAGAAGCTCCATCATGAGTTTCACCTATTTTGTGATTTATTCCTGTATAAAATAATATACGCTCAGTTGTTGTTGTTTTACCCGCATCAATATGAGCCATTATACCGAAATTACGAAATTTATCTAAAGGATATTTTCTAGCCATTAATTGTCCTCCTCTCAAATAGTAAGTTTAAATTTGACAAAACTGTCTTGGCGTAAGCCAAAACAGTTTATATATATATTAGTATCTGTAATGAGCAAATGCTTTATTAGCTTCTGCCATTTTATGAGTATCTTCTCTCTTTTTAACAGCTGCTCCAGTATTATTAGATGCATCTAATAATTCTCCTGCAACTCTTTCGCACATTAACTTTTCGCCTCTTTTTCTAGCGGCTATTAACATCCATCTTATTCCTAAAGTCTGTCTTCTTTCTGTTCTAACTTCCATAGGAACTTGGTATGTTGCACCACCTATTCTTCTGGCTTTAACTTCTAGTAATGGCATTACATTGTTCATAGCTTCTTCAAAAACTTCTAAAGCTTCCTTACCACTTCTTTGAGCGATTAATTCAAATGCTTCGTAACAGATTTTTTGAGCTACACCTTTTTTACCATCTTCCATTATGCTGTTTATGAATTTTGTAACAACTTTTGAATTGTATACTGGATCTGGTAATACATCTCTTTTTGCTATATGTCCTTTTCTTGGCACTTTTCTTCCCTCCTTAACAATTTAAATTTAAGTTCATCGGTACTCGGTATTTTTTTATACCGTAAAGTGTTCTCCTCATACATCTATATAAACTAAAATTACAAATCTATGTAAATGCGAAGATTAGCACTAAACTAAGTTAACCTTATTTTTGCTTAGGTTTCTTAGCACCGTATTTTGATCTTCCTTGCATTCTGTTAGCTACGCCTGCGCAGTCTAACGCACCTCTTACAATATGGTATCTTACACCAGGAAGGTCCTTAACTCTACCACCTCTTATAAGAACAACACTATGTTCTTGTAAGTTATGGCCTACACCACCAATGTATGCAGTTACTTCAAATCCGTTTGTAAGTCTTACTCTTGCAATTTTTCTTAACGCTGAGTTAGGCTTCTTTGGAGTTGTAGTTTTTACTACAGTACATACTCCTCTTTTTTGAGGGCATTCTTTAAGTGCTGGTGCAGTTGATTTTACTGCTGTTGACTTTCTGCCTTTTCTTACTAATTGGCTAATAGTTGGCATTTTTTCACCTCCCGAAATTTATTTATCTATATTAAATTAAGATAAACACTAAATTATATAAATGTAATTAACTTTAATTAAAGCTAATCATTTACTTAATAATTAATATATCACTATAACATTCATTATAGCTTATACTTAAATACAAGTTTTACATAAATATACATTTTGATAAAAACTCATGAAGACAAACTAAATTTGCCTTCATGATGTATTATTCACAAATATGTTTGTGTGGCTTTTAACAGCCACACAAACTGTATTTTATCATTTTAATATACGCATGTCAATAAAATTAATTATTCAACTATTTCTATCTCATTTTCTTCTATTTTTTCATTTTTTGTGTTTAAATTTAACCCTCTGTATCTCATCATACCTGTTCCAGCTGGTATCAATTTACCTATGATTACATTTTCCTTTAATCCTATTAATGGATCAACTTTTCCTTTTATAGCTGCTTCTGTAAGAACTCTAGTAGTTTCTTGGAATGAAGCTGCTGATAAGAAACTATCTGTAGCTAATGCTGCTTTAGTAATACCTAGTAAAGATTGTTCGCCTTTAGCCTCTTCTCCACCAAATTCTCTAACTTTAGCATTTGCTTCTTGGAAATCAAAAATATCTATCATTGTTCCAGGTAATAACTCAGTATCACCAGATTCAAGAACTTTTACTTTTCTAGTCATTTGTTTTACAACTACTTCAAGGTGCTTATCATTAATATCAACCCCTTGTAGTCTATATACTTTTTGAACTTCTGAAAGTAAATATCTTCTAGCTCCATCTACACCTTTAATGTTCATAATATCATGAGGATTTACTGATCCTTCTGTTATCTCATCTCCAGCTTCAATATAATCTCCATCAGATACTTTTAATCTTGATCCAAATGGGATATCATAGCTACGTTCTTCTCCATCTGCATCCATAACAAATACAGCTCTCTTTTTCTTAGTTTCTTCAATTCTTACATTACCATTTATTTCACTTACTATAGCAAGCCCCTTTGGTTTTCTAGCTTCAAATAATTCTTCAACTCTAGGTAAACCTTGAGTAATATCTGATCCTGCAACTCCACCTGTATGGAATGTTCTCATTGTAAGCTGTGTTCCTGGTTCTCCAATTGATTGAGCTGCTATTATACCAACAGCTTCTCCTATATCAATCTTCTTAGCTGTAGCCATATTCATTCCATAACACTTGGCACACACACCAACTTTACAATCACACGTGAATGCAGATCTTATCTTAACTTTTTTGATTCCAGCATAAACAACTTTATCAGCTATTACTGGATTCATATATTCATTTTTAGCTACTATTACGTCTCCACTATTAGGATCAACTATATCTTCTGCAGTATATCTACCAATTAATCTTTCTTTTAATTCTTCGATTACTTCAGAACCTTCTTTTATTTCAGATACGTATATTCCGTCATCTGTTCCACAGTCTTCTTCCCTTACAATTACATCTTGACAAACATCAACAAGTCTTCTTGTTAAATAACCTGAATCGGCTGTTTTTAACGCTGTATCAGCATTACCTTTTCTAGCTCCATGAGTAGATATAAAGTATTCTAATACATCAAGACCTTCTCTAAATGATGCTCTGATTGGTAATTCAAGGATTTTTCCTGATGGACTTGCCATAAGTCCTCTCATACCAGCTAATTGCTTGATTTGAGATTTAGATCCTCTGGCTCCTGAATCTGCCATCATGTAGATTGGATTAAATTTATCCAAACTATCCATTAATGCATCGGCAACTTCTTCTGTTGTCTTAGTCCATTTTTCTATAACTCTTTCATATCTTTCATCTTCAGATATAAATCCTCTTTTATACATCTTTTCGATTTTATCTATTGTTTCATCTGCTTCATGTAGTAAATCGTATTTAACTTGAGGTACTATCATATCTGATGCTGCAACTGTTACGGCACCAATTGATGAATAATGATATCCTAATGCTTTAATATTATCAAGCATTATTGATGTTTTCGTAGGACCATGTAGCATATAACTTTGATCTATTACTTTTCCTAATGATTTCTTAGTTACTAGGAAATCTATTTCTAAATCAAATTTTTCTTTTTCATTTTCTCTATTAACAAATCCTAAATCTTGAGGAATTGATTCATTAAATATAAGTTTTCCTACTGTAGTTTTTATTATTCCTGATTTTACTACTCCATCTATTTCTTTGTATACTCTAACATTGATTTGTGCATGAATATCTATATATTTAGATTCATAAGCCATAACAGCCTCATCTTTATTAGAGAAAGTCATGCCTTCTCCCTTAGCGCCAGTTCTATCCATGGTTAAGTAGTAAGAACCAAGAACCATATCTTGTGTTGGTACACAAACTGGTTTACCATCAGATGGTTTTAAAATATTTCCTGCTGCTAACATTAAGAATCTTGCTTCTGCTTGAGCTTCTACTGATAGCGGTACATGGACAGCCATTTGGTCTCCATCAAAGTCAGCATTATACGCTGTACATGCTAATGGATGTAATTTAATTGCTCTTCCTTCTACTAATACAGGTTGGAACGCTTGAATTCCTAATCTATGTAGTGTAGGAGCACGATTAAGTAATACTGGATGATCAGTAATAACTTCTTCTAACACATCCCATACTTGTGGTAAAACTCTTTCTACCATCCTCTTAGCACTCTTTATATTATGTGCAATTCCATCTTGAACTAATTTCTTCATAACAAATGGTTTAAATAACTCTAAAGCCATTTCTTTTGGAAGTCCACATTGATACATTTTTAATTCTGGTCCAACAACGATAACTGATCTACCAGAATAGTCAACTCTCTTACCAAGTAAGTTTTGTCTAAATCTACCTTGTTTACCCTTTAACATATCTGAAAGAGATTTTAAAGGTCTATTTCCTGGACCCGTTACCGGTCTACCTCTTCTACCATTATCAATAAGAGCATCTACTGCTTCTTGAAGCATTCTTTTTTCATTTCTTACAATGATATCTGGTGCTCCTAAATCTAATAATTTCTTTAATCTATTGTTTCTGTTAATAACTCTTCTATATAAATCATTTAAATCAGATGTTGCAAATCTTCCTCCATCTAATTGAACCATAGGTCTTAAATCTGGTGGAATTACAGGAATTACATTTATAATCATCCATTTAGGATCATTTCCTGACTTAGCAAAAGATTCTACAACTTCTAATCTTCTTATAATTCTTACTCTTTTTTGACCTGTGCTTTGCTTTAAGTCTTCTTTAAGTTCTTTAGCACCAGCTACTAAGTCTATTTCTCCAAGTAATTCTTGAATTGCTTCAGCACCCATTCCAGCAACAAAGCTATCATCACCATATTTATCTATTGCTTCTCTATATTCTTTTTCATTAAGCAATTGTTTCTTTAATAATGGTGTTTCTTTTGGATCTATTACTATATAAGATGCAAAATATAAAACTTTTTCTAAAGCTCTTGGTGACATATCCATTAATAATCCCATTCTTGATGGAATTCCCTTAAAGTACCAAATGTGAGAAACTGGAGCAGCCAGTTCTATGTGCCCCATTCTTTCTCTTCTTACTTTAGCCTTTGTAACTTCAACTCCACATCTGTCACAAACTATACCTTTATATCTTACTCTCTTATATTTTCCACAATGACATTCCCAGTCTTTCATAGGTCCAAATATTCTTTCACAGAAAAGACCATCTTTTTCTGGCTTTAATGTTCTGTAATTAATAGTTTCAGGTTTTTTTACTTCTCCTCTTGACCACTCTCTTATTTGTTCTGGAGATGCTAAACCAATTTGTATGGCATCAAAATTATTTAACTCAAACAAGGGTAAATCCTCCCTTCAAAATTAATGTTCATCATTAAAATCATCTAATTCTAGATCAGTTTCAAGTGTTTCTATTTCAAAATTTTCATCATATTCAATTTCATCAAGATCTTCTCTATATCCGTCTTCAACTTCTTCAGTGTTGCTCTCTACTACTGGAGTGCTTTCTTCTGAACCTTCTATATTAACTTCTAAATCCGCCATTTCTTCATCAGCATATTCTTTTAAACTAACTTCTTGATGATTTTCATTTAAAACTTTAACATCTAAGCATAATGCTTGAAGTTCTTTTATAAGTACTTTAAATGATTCTGGCACTCCTGGTTCAGGTATATTTTCACCCTTAACAATAGCTTCATATGTTTTTACTCTACCTACAACATCATCTGATTTAACAGTTAATATTTCTTGTAATGTATGAGCTGCTCCATAGGCTTCAAGAGCCCAAACTTCCATTTCTCCAAATCTTTGACCACCGAATTGAGCTTTACCCCCTAGTGGTTGTTGTGTAACTAAAGAATATGGACCTGTTGATCTAGCATGAATCTTATCATCAACTAGATGGGCAAGTTTTAAGATATACATTATACCTACTGTTACTAAGTTATCAAATGGTTCTCCTGTTCTACCATCATATAGTACAGTTTTTCCATTTGCATTATACCCTGCTTTTTCCAAACATTCTTCAATTTCACTTTCAGTAGCTCCATCAAATACAGGTGTTGCTATATGCCAACCTAATTTGCTAGCAGCCCAACCTAAATGCACTTCAAGTACTTGACCGATGTTCATACGTGAAGGTACGCCTAGTGGATTTAAGCATATTTGTAATGGTCTACCGTCTGGTAAGAATGGCATATCTTCTTCAGGTAATATTCTTGAAATAACCCCTTTATTACCATGACGTCCAGCCATCTTATCCCCTACTGATATTTTTCTCTTTTGAACTATATAGCATCTTACAAGTTCATTTACTCCTGGATTTAATTCATCTCCATTTTCTCTTGTAAATACTTTGATATCAACGATTATTCCAGCTTCTCCATGAGGAACTCTTAAAGAAGTATCTCTAACTTCTCTTGCTTTTTCTCCAAATATTGCTCTTAATAATCTTTCTTCTGCTGTAAGTTCAGTTTCTCCCTTAGGTGTAACTTTACCAACTAAGATATCTCCTGATCTTACTTCAGCACCGATTCTGATGATACCTCTATCATCTATATCTTTAAGTGCATCTTCGCTTACATTAGGTATATCTCTAGTTATTTCTTCTGGTCCTAGTTTAGTGTCTCTTGCTTCACATTCATATTCTTCAATATGCATAGATGTGAATACATCTTCTCTTACTAGTTCTTCTGAAATAAGCATAGCATCTTCGTAATTATAACCTTCCCAAGTTATAAATCCCATTCTTATGTTCTTACCTAATGCTATTTCTCCTAAATCAGTTGAAGGACCATCTGCAAGAACTTGGTTCTTAAATACTATTTCACCTTTAGTTACTATAGGTCTTTGATTTATACAACTACTTTGGTTACTTCTCTTAAACTTAAGTAATCTATAGTTATCAGTTCCTCCATCTGAATCTCTCTTCACTCTAATTTCATTAGCAGATACGAATGTAACAATACCAGCATTTTTAGCCTTTGGAAGAACTCCAGAATCTACCGCTGCTTTAAATTCTATTCCAGTACCAACAATTGGTGCTTGAGGTTTTAATAATGGAACCGCTTGACGTTGCATGTTAGATCCCATAAGTGCTCTTGATGCATCATCATTTTCAAGGAAAGGTATCATAGCTGTTGCCACTGATACAATTTGTCTTGCAGATACATCCATTAAGTCAACATCTGTTGCTGGAACTACTAATACATCTTCTAAGTATCTAACAGTTACTTTTTTGTCTACAAAATAACCATTTTCATCTAATGGCTCTTTTGCTTGAGCAATTAAGCATTGATCTTCTTCATCAGCTGTAAAATATCTTATTTCATCAGTTGCTCTAGCATTTTCTTTATCTATAATTCTATATGGTGTTTCTATAAATCCATATTCATTAACTCTAGCAAAAGTAGCTAATGAGTTTATAAGCCCTATATTTGGACCTTCTGGTGTTTCTATTGGACACATTCTACCATAATGAGAATGATGAACGTCTCTAACTTCGAAACCAGCTCTTTCTCTTGAAAGACCTCCTGGTCCTAAAGCTGATAATCTTCTCTTATGTGTTAATTCTGATAATGGATTTGTTTGATCCATGAATTGAGATAATTGTGAACTACCAAAGAATTCTTTAATAGCCGCTGCTACTGGTCTTATATTAATTAACATTTGAGGAGTTATTGATTCTTGGTCCTGAATAGTCATTCTTTCTTTAACTACTCTTTCCATTCTAGATAAACCAATTCTAAATTGATTTTGTAATAATTCTCCTACTGATCTTAATCTTCTATTTCCCAAATGATCTATATCGTCAACATAACCTATTCCATAAGGCAATCCTAGTTCATAACTAATAGTTGCAAATATATCATCTTTTATGATATGTTTTGGAATAAGTCTACTTAAATTTTTCTTAATTTCTTCTTTTATAGTTGCTTCATCAGAATAATTATCTAATATTTCTCTTAAAGTTGGATAATGTACCAATTCCTTTATTTGTAAATCACTTACGTCAAAAGGTACTTGTTTCGTTATATCTACAAAATTATTGCTAATAACTCTAACAAGTTTATCATCAACTAATATGTCTACTGATTTTATTCCTGCATTTTGAATGTCTTCTGATAATAATCTACTGATTTTTTGGCCTTTTTCAACCATAATTTCTCCAGTAGATGGATTAATTACATCCATTGCTGCTATTTGATTAGCAATTCTTAAATTTAATGCAAGCTTTTTATTGAACTTATATCTTCCAACTCTAGATAAATCATATCTTTTAGCATCAAAAAATAATGAGTCTATTAATGATATTGCACTATCTACCGTTGGTGGCTCACCTGGTCTTAATCTTTTATATATTTCAAGTAATCCTTCTTCTCTAGTCTTAGTATTATCTTTTTCAATACTTGCTCTGAATCTTTCATCTTCACCAAAGAAGTCTAATAATTCTTGATCGCTTCCAAATCCCATAGCTCTTGCTAAAATTGTTATTGGAAGTTTCCTTGTTTTATCAATTCTTACATAAATAATATCATTAGAGTCTGTTTCATACTCTAACCAAGCACCTCTGTTTGGAATTACTGTAGCTGAATATAATTTCTTACCAGTTTTATCAATTGAATAATTGTAATATACCCCTGGTGATCTAACTAATTGGCTTACAATAACTCTTTCTGCACCATTAATTATAAAAGTACCTTGTTCAGTCATTAATGGGAAGTCTCCCATAAACACTTCTTGTTCTTTAATTTCACCAGTTTCATTGTTTTGTAATCTTACTGAAACTTTTAACGGTGCTGCATAAGTTGCATCTCTTTCTTTACACTCTTCAACAGAATACTTAATATTATCCATATCAAGCTTATAATCTACAAATTCTAGCACTAAATTTCCTGTAAAATTTGTAATAGGATTGATATCACCAAAAACTTCGTGCAGTCCTTCTCTTAAAAACCACTGATATGAATCTAATTGCACTTCAATTAGATTTGGCATTTCTGTAACGTCTTTGACTTTACCAAAACTCATTCTCGTTCTTTTTCCAACTTGGACAGGATGTACCATCAACTTTCACCCCTTGTATAAAGTAAAATAACCAAAAAACATACTTCCTCTAAGGACTTATGCTTTCGGATAGCGTCTTCTTTCAGTATAACCATTTTTGGTCAGATTATACTTATTTTTCCCACATATATACACTTACCCACTATCATGGTTAAGTACATTATATGATACTATCATATAAAAATTTCCTTGTCAATATATTAATGACGTAATTTTTTTAGGAAAAATTTAGATATATTAACACTTCAATAGCTATAAAGCTATATAAAATATTTACTATATAAATCAACATTTTATATAGCTTTATAAAATGAGTTTAAAAAAGGTGCTATATAAGCACCTTTTTTATATATAAGAAATTAAATTATTTAACTTCTACTTCTGCTCCAACTTCAGCTAATTTAGCTTTCATGTCTTCTGCTTCTTCTTTAGATACAGCTTCTTTTAATGTCTTAGGAGCTCCATCAACTATTTCTTTAGCTTCTTTTAATCCTAATCCAGTGATTTCTCTAACTGCTTTTATAACTTTGATTTTGTTTGCACCAGCGCTAGCTAGTATTACATCAAATTCAGTTTTTTCTTCTCCAGCACCACCTGCTACAGCTCCTGCTACAGCAACTGGAGCAGCTGCGCTTACTCCAAATTCTTCTTCGCAAGCTTTTACTAATTCATTTAATTCTAAAACGCTCATTTCTTTTATAGCTTGAATGATATCTTCTCTTGTCATTTTAAATAGCACCTCCGAAATTTTTTCATAAAATTTATAATTGTTTTTTATTCAGCATTATTCAGCTGATTCTGATTCCTTACTATCTTTAATTGCACTTAATAAGTATGCAAAGTTTGATAGTGGAGACTTGATACTTCCAAGAAGTTTTGCAATAAGAACTTCTTTTGAAGGAATTGTAGCAAGTTGTTTGATTTTATCTGCATCGTAGATTTCTCCTTCTACAATACCAGCTTTTAATTCTAACTTCTTATGATCTTTTGCAAAATCATTTAGGACTCTAGCTCCTACAGTAACATCTTCATATCCAAATGCAATAGCTACTGGTCCTTCTAAGTATTCAACAGCACCGTCTAAACCTAATTCTTTAGCTGCTATACTTACTAAAGTATTTTTATATACTTTGTATTCTACGCCAGCTTCTCTTAAATTTTTTCTAAGAGCTGTATCTTCTTCAACTGTTAAGCCTTGATACTTAGCGAACACAACTGCTTTTGCTTTTTCTAACTTTTCTTTAATTTCAGCAACTTTTGCTTCTTTAAGTTGTCTGTTCTTGTTCATGCTATGATCCACCTCCTCACAGTTTTAAACTGCTTAATTCTATTAAAAAAGATCTTCCCATAGACAGAGAAGATCTATAATAAACTTACTTATTATATACCTCGGTAGGTAGTTTAAACTTTATGCTCTCGCACCTACTGTCTATGGAAAATATATTTTTAACTTTCACAACGAATTAAAATATATCACATTTAATTCATTATGTCAATATTAATCTAAAGCTTTTGTTGGATTAATTTTTGCTCCTGGTCCCATTGTGCTAGAAACAGTAATTGATTTTAAGTATTGTCCCTTAGCAGCTGCTGGCTTAGCTTTAACTAAAGCTTCCATTAATGTTGTAAAGTTTTCTTTTAACTTTTCAGTTCCAAAAGATTTCTTTCCAATTGGGCAATGAACTATAGAAGTTTTATCAACTCTATATTCTACTTTACCAGCTTTAATTTCAGCAATTGCTTTAGCAACGTCAAATGTTACTGTACCTGATTTTGGATTAGGCATTAATCCCTTAGGTCCTAATACTCTACCAATTCTACCAACTACACCCATCATATCTGGAGTTGCAACAACTACATCATAATCAAACCAGTTTTCTGATTGGATCTTTTGAACTAAATCTTCAGCTCCAACGAAATCTGCTCCAGCTTCTTGAGCTTCAGTAGCCTTATCTCCCTTAGCAAAAACAAGAACTCTAACTGTTTTACCAGTTCCATTAGGTAATACAACTGCTCCTCTAACTTGTTGATCTGCATGTCTTGGATCTACTCCAAGTCTTACATGTAGTTCAATTGTTTCATCAAAGTTTGCTTTTGCAGTTTTTACAGTTAAATCTAATGCTTCAGTTGAGTTGTATAAAGCACTTTTATCTATTAACTTTGAACTTTCAATATATTTCTTTCCCATTATAAGCCTCCTCTGTGGTATTAGCGGTTTTTACCTCCCACTTATTTTTACGAATTACTCTTGAATTGTTACGCCCATACTTCTTGCTGTACCTTCGATCATTTTCATAGCTGTTTCGATGCTAGCAGCATTTAAGTCTGGCATTTTAGTTTCAGCAATCTTTTTAACTTGTTCTTTAGTTAAACTTCCTACTTTTGTTCTGTTAGGTACTCCTGATCCACTTTCTAATCCTAATTCTTTCTTGATTAGAACAGCAGCTGGAGGAGTCTTTAATATGAAACTAAAAGATCTATCTTGGTAAACAGTTATAACTACTGGTATTATTAACCCAGCTTGATTTGCTGTTTTTGCGTTAAACTCCTTACAGAATCCCATTATGTTTACACCATGTTGACCTAAAGCTGGACCAACAGGTGGTGCTGGTGTTGCCTTACCTGCTTGAAGTTGAAGTTTAATCATTCCAGTTACTTTTTTAGCCATTTTCGTTATTCCTCCTACACTGTGGTATATACGGACTTTTTTGTCCTCCCACTTATTTAAAATTAGCTTATATTTAAATTAAACTAATTTTTCAACTTGATTAAAGTCTAGTTCAGCAAGTGTTTCCCTGCCAAACATATCTACTAAAGCCTTTATCTTTTTCTTTTCTAAAACTATCTCTTGTATTTTTGCTACTGAATCCATTAAAGGTCCTGAGATAATTCTTATACTTTCCCCTACTTCCAAGTCAATCTCAACAGGCATTTCTAAAACTCCCATTGTTTCCACTTCTTCGTCAGAAAGAGGAACAGGCTTTGATCCTGGTCCTACAAATCCTGTGACTCCTCTTGTGTTTCTTACAACATACCAAGATTCATCAGTCATCAGCATTTTTATCAATACATAACCAGGAAATTTCTTTTTTAATGAGACTTTTTGTTTGCCATCTTTTTCTTCAATCACTTCTTCCATAGGCACTTGCATGTCATAAATTAGTGATTCAAGACTTCTGTTTTCAATTGCTTTTTCTAGGTTTGCTTTAACCTTATTTTCGTATCCTGAGTATGTATGCACTACATACCATCTTGCTATATCACTCATACTTGTATAGGTGAATAAAAGATCACCCAAACCTCCCTTTACTTAAAATTAAAAATCATTTCAAAGAGGTTCTTGAAAATAAAATCTAATCCACCAACTAATATTATATATATTATGGCGAATACACCTACTGCAACAAATGCTTTTTTTGTCTCATCCTTTGAAGGCCAAGTTATTATTTTAAGTTCGGCCTTAACCTCTCTAAAAAAACTAAGTAAGCCGCCATTTTTAGGAGCATCTTTAGTTTTTGCAATATCTTTTACTGACATAACTTCACTTCCTTAAACGTAATTAAGTATATGTCACACTTTATTACTTCTATTTTGTTTCTCTATGAAGTGTGTGCTTTTTGCAAAATCTGCAATATTTGTTCATTTCTAATCTATCTGGGTTGTTCTTTTTGTTTTTCATAGAATCGTAATTTCTTTGTTTACACTCTGTGCATGCTAAAGTTATTTTAGTTCTCATAACTGCACCTCCAATTTTTATATATAATAGTTCAAAAGATTCAATCTCTTATTTAAGCGTTACTTTTTACACAATATCATACAATATGTAAAATGTCAACTTCCTTTGAAAGGACCAGGTTCAGCACCCAGTCCATTTTATTCCTTTTTAATATATTATTAAAATTAAGCGTTAATCTTAGTAACAACTCCTGAACCTACAGTTCTTCCGCCTTCTCTGATCGCAAATCTTAATCCT
>NZ_JAVJAN010000053.1:0-15819 GCF_031344075.1 Clostridium aquiflavi | reverse complement strand
GTCACATTTACTGCTTGTCTCAATTTTATATTGGGAGCAAGCTAAAATGGGACTATAGTCATTTTAGTATTCCTAAGTTCAATTACTCAGTCCACTTTGCTTATGCATATATAAACACTAGCATATATTAAAATACAGTATGAAATTTGGGAGGAATATAGAAAATGGAAGCATATAAAAAAGAGTTTATTGAGTTTATGATAGAGTGTGGAGTTTTAACTTTTGGAGATTTTGTAACTAAGAGTGGCAGAAAGACACCTTTCTTTGTTAATACAGGAAATTATAAGACAGGAAGTCAATTAAAAAGATTAGGAGAATATTATGCTGAAGCTATAAAGGCAAATTATGATGACGATTATAATATAGTGTTTGGACCAGCGTATAAGGGAATTCCTTTAAGTGTTACAGTTACAATGGCCTTAAGTGATAAGTATGGAATAGATGTAAGTTATTGCTCAAATAGAAAAGAAGTTAAGGATCATGGAGATACTGGAATACTTCTTGGAAGTAAATTAAATGATGGAGATAAGGTTTTAATAGTAGAGGATGTAACAACATCAGGAAAATCTATTTATGAAACAATGCCTATATTAAAAGAACAAGGAAATGTAGATGTAGTAGGACTTGTTATATCTGTTAATAGAATGGAGAAAGGTCAAGGCGAAAAATCTGCATTAGTAGAATTAGAAGAAAAATATGGATTTAAAGCTTGTGCCATAGTTACAATGACTGAGGTTGTAGAGTATTTATATAATAAAGAAATTAATGGAAAAGTAATAATTGATGATGAAATCAAAATTAGAATAGATGAATACTACAAACAGTATGGTGCCAAATAGAAATGAAGAGTAAAAAAACTAGAAGTTACTTGATGTGATTTTAAAGTAACTTCTAGTTAAATTATAATTTTGTTTAAAGGTTAAGATTAGCGATTTTTTTATTTCTTTAATTCTGAAATGTGAATGGTATTATAATTATAATCTTTAATTGCTTTTACAATTTGCTGTAATGGAGAGTTAGTATTATAGTCAATATTCAGTTTATCATTATCTATTTTTAAATTTATAAAATCTAATTCAATTGATGGATGATAAAAGAAACTATTTAAAATCTTTGAATCATTCTTTTTAAGTCCGTTTATTATAGAAGATAAATCATTAGGGTCTGGAACGTATCCTAATGGTGTTGGTACATATAAATTGTTTTTATTGTTGTTGTATAAATTAGAGGTTGAGTTGTCATAAGGTTCGTATATATATTGAAAATATTCTTCAATTACACTTTGTTGAAGTTTTGTATCTCTATAATGTGGACTTTCATAAAAACTTATAGGGATATTTAAGCCACTAGCAACATCAATACCATTTTCAATTACCTTTTTAGTATCTTCTATTGTATTATTTACATCTTTAGATAATTCTTCTCCAACAGCACTTCTATCATTGCCACTTTGGTGAGTATAACCATGCAAACCAATTTCAGCACCTTTATTTATTAAATAGTCTAATAAATTAATAAAACCTACATTATTTATAGTGTTATTTTTTAATAAATCATTATCTATGTTTTCTGTAGGAGCTTTAAATCTAGGAATCCATCCAACATGGAATTTTATTCCTTTAGAATATAAAAGATTAGCCATACATTTTACTTTAGCTTGATTCACATCTACAAAGTTAGTATCACCACATGTAAAATCTTCGAATCTAACCATGGCTACTTTTTGGCTAAATACAATGTTGGATAAATTAGGTTGCTCTAGCTCATTATTTAGCAAACTGATACTTTTTTTATTAAAATCAAATATAGCTATAAGATCAAATATGTCTTCTATATCTGATAGAGATATATAAGTTTCATTATCATGAACTAAAGAATTTCCTCTAAGGCTAAATTCTTTGAGATTTTTTTCAAAGGTATTATTTTTTATGATAATATTTTTATTATCCTTTGTTAGTTGTATTTCATTATTTGAATAATCAGTAGAATAACCCAATATTTTACTTATAGATTTGATTGAAAAATAATATCTTTGAGCTTTTAATAAGGTGGGTATGTTTTTTATAGTTGTTTTATTTAAAATATTTAAAGTAATATCAGGTACATTTTCTATTGGCATATTATCAAATTTAATATTTGATACATATTTAGTTTCAAAATTATTTGTTGGTAATGATTTAGAATAAATTTTATTGTTTATAATTGTTAAGTTGTTCTTAAAAGTATTATTATGGGCAATAAAAAAATAAACTCCTAAACATATAATGATGAATGAAATAAAATAAATTAATGTTTTTTTAAAATTTTTAATCATAAGTATTCCCCTTTTAAATATGTAAATAAAATTAATATATATATATATTAATTATAACATTTGAATGTGTCAAATTTCGAATAAATAAATTAAAATTTTCTTTTCAATTGATAATCATTATAACTTAAAAAACGTTTAAATAGCAATATTGTTAATTTTAGTGGATTCAATTGAGAAAAAAACAACAATCTTTACAATGATTTATTTTATAAAAATGCAAAAAAACAGAGTATAAGTAAATAAATAAGATAATATACAAAATAAGTAAGTGTAGTTGTTTATGAGCATAAAAAAATATAAATTTTAAGAAAAAACAGAAAAAAGCTTTGAATTTACACTAATTTATATTATAATAACATTGAGAAAGATTTAACAAAGTTTTTTCTTGATATATATTAAAAGGAGGCAAAATCATGTTTAAACAATGGGAAGGATTTAAAAACGGTACTTGGCAAGAAGGTATTGACGTAAGAAACTTTATACAAAAGAATTATAAAGTATACGAAGGAGATTCAAGCTTCTTAGAAGATATAAGTGAAAAGACAGCAAAGGTATGGGATAAAGCATACGAATTAATTGTTGAAGAAGTTAAAAAAGGAATAATAGATATTGCAACCGACAGAGTTTCAGGAATAAATAACTATGAAGCAGGATATATAGATAAAGATAATGAAGTAGTAGTAGGACTTCAAACTGATGCTCCACTAAAAAGAATTGTAAATCCATTTGGTGGAATGAGAATGGTTCAAACTTCATTAAAAGAATACGGATATGAATTAGATAAAGATATAGAAAAACATTTTTCAAAATATAGAAAAACTCATAATGAAGGAGTTTTTGATGGCTATACAAAAGAAATAAGACTTGCAAGAAGTGCAGGACTTTTAACAGGACTTCCAGATGCTTATGGCAGAGGAAGAATAATAGGTGACTATAGAAGAGTAGCTCTTTATGGTATAGATTATTTAATAGAAGAAAAGAAAAAAGATCTTGATAATCTTCAAGGGGACATGCTTGATGAATTGGTAAGAAAAAGAGAAGAAGTTTCTATGCAAATTAGAGCTTTGGGAGAAATAAAAGAAATGGCAGCTAAATATGGCTGTGATATATCTAAACCAGCATCAAATGCCAAAGAAGCGGTACAATCTTTATACTTTGGATATTTAGCTGGAATTAAAGAAAATAATGGAGCAGCTACTTCATTTGGTAGAACTTCAACATTTTTAGATATATATATTGAAAGAGATTTAGAAGCAGGATTAATAACTGAAAAAGAAGCTCAAGAATTAGTAGACCAACTTATAATAAAATTAAGATTAGTAAGACATTTAAGAACTCCAGAATACAATGATTTATTTGGTGGAGATCCAACATGGGTAACTGAATCAATTGGCGGTATGGGTATAAATGGAAAGTCATTAGTAACAAAGAACTCATTTAGATACTTACATACATTGATAAATCTAGGTGCTTCAGCAGAACCAAATTTAACAGTTTTATGGTCAGATAAGTTACCAGAAAACTTTAAAAAATACTGTGCAGAAATATCAATTAAGACAGATGCAGTTCAATATGAAAGTGATGAAGTAATGAGACCAATTTATGGTGATGATTATGCAATAGCTTGTTGTGTATCAGCTATGAAGGTTGGTAAACAAATGCAATTCTTTGGAGCAAGATGTAATATTGCAAAATCACTTTTATATGCAATAAATGGTGGTTGTGATGAATTAAAAGGAATTAAGGTAATACCAGGAATTGAAGTAATGAATGATGAAGTTTTAGATTTCAATAAAGTAAAAGAAAATTACTTCAAAGTTTTAGAATATGTTGCTAAAATTTATGTAGATACAATGAATATAATACATCATATGCACGATAAATATGCTTATGAAGCAGGACAAATGGCTTTACATGATACTATGGTAGATAGACTTATGGCATTTGGTATTGCAGGTCTTTCAGTTGCAATAGATTCATTATCAGCTATTAAATATGCAAAAGTTAAACCAATAAGAAATGAAGAAGGACTAGCTATCGACTTTGAAGTTGAAGGTGATTTCCCTAAATACGGAAATGATGATGATAGAGCAGATGATTTAGGAGTAGAATTAGTAACTAAGTTCTCAAATGAACTTAAGAAACATCCTTTATATAGAGATGCTAAACATACATTATCAGCACTTACAATTACATCTAATGTTATGTATGGTAAGAAAACTGGTACAACACCAGATGGAAGAAAGAAAGGTGAACCTTTAGCACCAGGAGCTAATCCAATGCATGGAAGAGATGCAAATGGAGCATTAGCATCATTAAATTCAGTTGCTAAAATACCTTACAATGAAGTTTGCCAAGATGGTGTTTCAAATACATTCTCAATTGTACCAGATGCACTTGGAAAGAGTGAAGAACAAAGAATATCTAATTTAGTTTCAATTTTAGATGGATATTTTGTTCAAGGAGCACATCACTTAAATGTTAATGTTCTTAACAGAGAAACATTAATAGATGCAATGGAAAATCCAGATAAGTATCCAACATTAACAATCAGAGTTTCTGGATATGCTGTTAACTTTAGCAGACTATCAAAAGAACAACAATTAGAAGTTATAAGCAGAACTTTCCACGAAAGTATCTAAGATTAAATAATTAAGGCTATATTTTAAATACTTGTTGATATATTAATAAGTAAAGTGGAAGAATAATTAGTTGAGAATTGAGAATTGAGAGTTGATAGTGGAGAGTGAAGGAAAAAATTCCTCGATGGAATTTTTGAAATTATATTTTTAGAAAGTCTGTAAGACTTTCATCCTAAACTTTCAATTTTTCACTCTCGACTCTCAATATAAAAAGGGCATACCCCCTTTTTATATATACTATAAATTCATAAACATAACTTAATTATACCCCTGTCTTAAATGGCAGGGGTGTAGTTCTAGGAGGATAGAAAAATGGTTAAGGGAAGAATTCACTCAATTGAAACTATGGGATTAGTAGATGGACCTGGAATTAGGGTAGTTGTATTTTTTCAAGGGTGTTCATTAAGATGTAAATATTGTCATAATCCAGATACTTGGACTTATGATGGTGGAGAAGAATATACTGCAGAAGATTTAGTTAAGAAGATAGAGAGATATAAAACATATTTTAAAAGTTCTAATGGTGGAGTTACATTTTCCGGTGGAGAACCCTTAAGGCAACCAGAATTTCTTCTAGAAGTATTAAAATTATGTAAAGAAAAAGGAATAAACACGTGTTTAGATACCTCAGGATTTGGACTTGGAGAATATGATGAAATATTAAAATATGTAGATTTAGTTTTATTTGATATAAAACACTATGATAAAAATGGTTATAAGAATGTAACTTATATGGAAATTGATGAGTCATTAAAATTTTTACAAGGGGTTCAAAATTCTAAAATTCCAATTTGGATTAGACATGTTGTTGTTCCGGGATTAACTGATGGGGAAGAACATATAATAAATCTAAAAAAATATATATCTAATATAAGTGGGGTTGAAAAAGTAGAATTATTACCATATCATCTGCTAGGAAAAAATAAGTATGACGTTTTAAATTTTAAATATCCATTAGAAGGTGTTCCAGCTATGGATAAAGAAATAACTAAAAAATATCAAAGTATTATTGAAGAATAAATAGAAATAAGGAGCTTTAAATTTTAAAAGCTCCTTATTTTTTTATTATATAAAAATAAAATTATAATAATAAAGAAAAGTTTTCTTTTTCGAAATGACATATAGGACAAATCCAATTACAAGGTAGATCTTCAAATTTTACTCCAGGTTTTATATTACTATCTACATCTCCTATTTCAGGATCATATATATACCCACAGATATCACAAATATATTTTTTCATGTGAATTCACCTCATTCAATATAATATTTGTTGATAATAATATAATATTTAGAGGATTATATTAATGTTAATAAATATTAATGTAATCCTCTAAATATTCAATTTAATTTGTTAATAAATATGAATTAAATCTATAAATTAATCAACTGAATGGGTAAATTAACACTTTGAAAGAAATAATTTTAATAATTATTTCTTTTTAAGTAAATTTGTAAAATATCCTCTTGGGAAATATCCTTTTTTTAATCCTTCAGTTACGGTTAAATAAGTTGCAGTTGTATCAAATCTTGCATCATGATAATTACCACTACCTTTAAATAATTTATCAGAAGTTTTAGTGATTTGATCTTTTGTTATTCCAAGAAAATTTATTACTTCTTCTAATTTAGGATTCTTTATTTCACCATTTGCTTTAGGAAGTTTGCAAATATCTCTATAGTGAGCCATTGTACAAAAAGAATGTTTTGGGGTGAAATCTTCACCTAATAAAGATAATTCGTGTTTTAAAAATCTAATATCAAAATTTACATTATGTCCTATTAAGAAATCAGCTTCTATAAAATCTTTAAAGAATTCAGGAACTAAATCTTCAAAATATTGACCTTCTGATAATTCATATAGTTTTTCCAAAGAAAAACCATGGATTTCTTGAGCTGATGGATCCATTTCATCAACTGTAAAGAAGAAATTTTTACCTATTGTTATTTGTGGTTTAGAACTTGCATCTACAGTTATATAACTTAATTGACAGATACTACCTGGCTTAATACTAGTAGTTTCTGTATCAAAAAATAATAATTTCATTATAAAATAATACCTCCTTAGTTTATAAGAAACTTAATATAGTATTTAATACTATAAATAAAGGCATTATTTTAATTAATGCCTAAATCTAATTATATAGTATTTCTAAAGTTTTTCAATTAATTTAACTAAACGATAATTATTATTAAATACTATTGAATTTGATTATTATTTAATGTATACTGACTTAGAAAGAAATAAGAAACCTAATTTCTAAATAATATATTTATAATATTATTTAGAATCAATTTAATAGGAAACAATAATAAAGTATTTTAATATGTTTATAAATTTGTAAAATAATAATTTATAAACGTTTTGATAATAATATATTAAAGAATAGAATATTTAGGAGGACTAGACATGGCAAGAGAAAGAAAACGTAAGGTATCAATTATAGGTGCAGGATTTGTAGGATCAACAACAGCATTTGCTTTAATGAATAGTGGAGTAGCTACAGAAATTTGTATATGTGACATAAATATGGATAAAGCCATGGGAGAAGTTATGGATTTAGTTCATGGAACTTCATTTGTAAAACCAGTTAATATATATGCTGGTAGCATAGCAGAAACTAAAGATTCTGATATAGTTATAATTACAGCAGGAGCAGCACAAAAAGAAGGCGAAACTAGATTAGACTTAATTGAAAAAAATTATAATATATTTAAAGGATTTATTCCAGAAATGGCAAAAGTAAGCCCAGAAGCTGTATTATTAGTTGCATCTAATCCAGTAGATATTTTAGCATATATTACATATAAATTATCAGGATTCCCTAAGGAAAGAGTAATAGGAACAGGGACTGTATTAGATACATCACGATTAAAATACGTTATAGGTAAGTACCTAAATGTAAACAATAATAATATACATGCATATGTTTTAGGAGAACATGGCGATAGTGAAGTTGTAAGCTGGAGTACTGGAAGTATTGCTGGAGAAGGATTTGATGACTACACAAAGAAGTTCTCATTAGAATGGGATGAAGAAATAAGAAGTGTTATTGAAAGTGATGTTAAAAATGCAGCATATGAAATAATAAGTAGAAAAAAAGCTACCTATTATGCAATTGGATTAGCTATAACTAAAATAGCAGAATCAATTCTTAGAGATGAAAATGCTATTCTAACTGTTTCATCATTAATGCAAGGAGAGTACGGTATTAGTGATATGTACTTAGCTATACCTACTATAATTAATAGCAATGGTGCAGTAAGAATAGTAGAGCCAAATATAACTCAGGAAGAAATAATTAAATTACAAAATTCAGCGAATATATTAAAAGAACATGTATCAAAATGTCAAATTTAAATTTTATTTGACAAATTATTATTAATTTATTATACTGAATGAGTGAAATACGGATGTTTAGGAGATCGAGTATGCAAATGCATTTCAAGATCTCCTTTTTACTAAATATTTATTTAAAAAATATAAGTAATATAGAATAATTTAAGGGGGATTTATTTATGAATATTGAAAATGTTATTATTCCAGAAGGATATAAAAGCAAAAATTCATTGATAGAAACAGAAGTTCATATTAAAAAGATTAAAGACTTTTTTGAAAGAGCCCTTGCAGAAAGCTTAAATTTAACTAGAGTTTCAGCGCCTTTATTTGTTGAACCTCAAACAGGAATGAACGATAATTTAAATGGTTCTGAAAGACCTGTAAGTTTTGACGTTTTAGCAACAGGAAAAGATGTGCAAATAGTACATTCATTAGCTAAATGGAAAAGATATAGTTTATATAGATATGGCTTTAATGTAGGTGAAGGCTTATATACAGATATGAATGCTATAAGAAGAGATGAGGACTTAGATAATCTTCACTCTATATATGTAGATCAATGGGATTGGGAAAAAATAATAAACAAAGAAGATAGAAATCTAAATACTTTAAAAGATGTAGTAAAGAAAATCTATACTGTATTTAAAAAAGCTGAAGACTATGCTTGCAAAGAATCAATGGATGAAGAAAAATTTTTACCAGAAGAGATATTTTTTATAACTACTCAAGAGTTAGAAGATATGTATCCTGGAAAAACTGCGAAAGAAAGAGAAGATCTTATAGCTAAAGAAAAAGGCGCAGTATTTATAATGCAAATTGGGGATATATTAAAATCAGGAGAAAAGCATGATGGGAGATCTCCAGACTATGATGATTGGACTATGAATGGAGATATAATCTTCTACTATCCAATTTTAGATAGGGCATTTGAAGTATCATCAATGGGAATTAGAGTTGATGAAAAAGCTTTATTAAGACAACTTAAAGAAGCTAATTGTGAAGATAGAAAAAATCTTGAATTCCACAAGATGTTATTAGAAGGTAAATTACCATATACAATTGGCGGAGGTATAGGACAATCAAGAATATGTATGTTTTTCTTGAAAAAAGCTCATATAGGTGAAGTGCAAGCTTCAATCTGGGATGAAAAAAATCTAGTAGCATGTGAAAATCATGGTATAAGATTATTATAAAAGTACATATTTCAAGGCTCTGTTTTAATACAGAGCCTTAAAATATGTATAGGAAATTATATCTTATATCCTAAAACTAATTTCTCCACTTGTTACAGCTTTCTCATTTCCAGCTGTATCTTTTACAATAAGTTCACCATTATCATTTATACCAATGCAGGTGACTATTTCTTCATTATGATAAGTTATAAGTTTTGCTTTTTTATTTAAAAGATTAGAATTTTTTCTACATATATTTAATACTTCAGAAATATCATTTTTAAAAATAAATTTTTCATAAAGTGGTTCGAAATTGTTAAGAATTTCTGAAAGTATTAAGCTTTTGCTAAAGGTTTTATTGAATTCTAATTTTAATGACGTAGCTATGTCTTTAAGTTCATCTGGAATTTCTTGACTTTCTAAATTTACATTTAATCCTATTCCTAAAACCAAATAATGTATTCTATCTATATCACATTTCATTTCTGTTAAGATACCACATAATTTTTTACCATTAACAAAAATATCATTAGGCCATTTTATATGTACATTAATGTCTAAGTTTAAAAGTGCTTTATAGACTGAAGCAGCTGCAATTTGAGTTATTTTCGAAGCTTCTGAAGGTGGAATATTTGGCTTTAATATTAAACTCATCCAAATGCCATTGGTTGGTGAAATCCATTTTCTATCAAAACGTCCTTTACCTAAAGTTTGTTTTTCAGCAAGTATTAATGTTCCATCACTTATAGTATCATTATCAGCTAGTTGTTTTGCAGTTTTATTAGTTGATGGGAGTTCAGAAAAATATTTTATATCTTTAGCTATTTTTTTTGTTTTTAATAATGGATTTATTTCATTTGGAAATAATGTATTAGGTGAGGATATTAATTTATATCCTTTGTTTGAAATTCCATCTATAACATAGCCTTTATTTTTTAATGTCCTAATATGTTTCCAAATAGCACTTCTTGAAATCTTTAATTCTAAACTTAAGGTTTCTCCAGAAATATATTTAGAAGAATTTTTTAATTTATTTAAAATTTTATTTTCCATAATTAAATATCTCCTTTTAATTCTTTAAGATTATTTTTGTAAGAATAATTATTAACTTGTAAAAACATATAATTATTGAATAAATTATATCATAATAAGAAAAAAAAATTAAAATTATATATAATAAAGATGAATATTGAAAATAATTACTAACATAATTATTGAATTTTAAATTTTCGTATTATATAATTATAAAGATAGTCTGATTTTAATTTACATATGGTTATAAGTACTTTTAGAAATGAAAAAAGAAAGGAAAAATTTCATGGATAAAAACATAAAAAAGCAGAAAAAAGCTGTAAAGGCTAGACCAAACGGTTCTAAAAAAAGGAAAAAAAGAAAGAAGGTTTCTTTTAAAGGGGTTTTAGGATTTTTAATATTTATGGTTATTTTCACAGCTTGTACAGGCCCTTTTGTACTTTTATATGGCCCTTTTGAAAATGCAAAAAGAACATTTGTTGGAGCTGCAATGACATCTATGAATCATCAATTTTTAGCAACATGGTTTTTATCAGATGAAAAAATAGCTGAGATTTTAGGTACTTCATCAGTTGATGAAACTTCTGAAAATACAAATGTTAATGAAGTAGAAATACCTAAAGTAAAAGATTCTAATATTGAATTGCATACAATAGAAAATCCTAAATATAATGGATATCTTTTAACAATAAAAGATCCAACTAGAATAAAAGTAGGATATACTTCTAAATTAAATGTAGAAGGAGAAACTACCTCTCAAATTGCAAAGAATAATAATGCAATAGCAGCAATAAATGGAGGTGGATTTACAGATAGTTCTTCAACAGCTCAATGGACTGGGAATGGAGGACTTCCAACAGGAGTTATAATGAATCAAGGAAAGGTAATTTTTAATGATAAAAATGAGAATGAAAAGACTGATTTATTAGGAATTACAAAAGAAGGTAAATTAATAGTAGGAAATTATTCTGTAAATGAACTTAAGAAGTTAAATATAGAAGAAGCTTTAAGCTTTACTCCAACTTTAGTTGTAAATGGTAAAATGACTCCAATGGCAGGAGATGGCGGTTGGGGAGTAGCTCCAAGAACTGTAATAGGTCAAAGAGCAGATGGCGCAATCCTCCTTTTGGTTATAGACGGTAGAAGTGCAACAAGTTTAGGTGCTACATTAAAGGAAGCTCAAGAAGTAATCTATAAATGTGGAGCTGTAAATGCTATAAACTTAGATGGTGGAAAATCAACAACAATGTATTACAATGATAAGATAATAAATAATCCATCAGATAGCTTAGGAGAAAGAGCGATACCAACAGCAATTATTGTTGAGTAAAAAGGAGAGACAAAGATAATGAAAGTTATTAAAAGAATAATTTCTTGGGCAATACTATCTCTAATATTACAATTTGCTGGTTTGTTCATTTTAGATAGTTTTGTTTTTAAACATTCTTCAGATTTTAAAATAAAGAAAGTAGAAACTGATGTAGCAGATACTAAGAATGTAAATGCAACTATTCCAGATGGATCAGAAGATGTAAAAATATCTTATGATGGAAGATATTTAACTTATAATTATAATAATAAAGTATACATAGAAGATACATCAACAAATGAAAAAAATGAAATTAAGACTCAAGATGGTGGAGATATAATGTATTATAAGTGGCTATCTGATAGAGATAGAATAGTTATAGCAGAAAAGACTAATATAGATGATGAAGAGAAGATAAAGCTTGTAACATATGATCCAACTAATAAAGTTCAAAGTGATGTAAGTGAAGTATGTAGCTATAAAAGTAATATGGAAGTAAAAAAGATAAGTGTTTCAGTTCTTACAGGAGTGTATTATGTTGATGTAGACAGAGGTGGAATGAAGAATACTGTTTATAGAATAGACATAAACCATGATTTAACAAGAGTATCTCTTAAATCTGATGTATTAGGTAATATGGATGTTATTCCACGTTACGATAGATTGATTTATGAAGATGAGGTTAACAACACTTTTTATGCAACAAGTCCTAGTAAGAGACTAGTAATCAAATCAGATAAAGAATTGGCATTACTTGGAATTGATGCCGAAGGTGTTATATATATTGGCGAAATAACAGCGGATAAAGTTTCGAAAATAATATATGGTACAGTAGATGAGGATACATCATCATGGAAAAATTTAGACTTAACTGAAGTGGTAAATCCAAAAGATATGTATTTTAATAGTAAAAGTGAAATACTAATTAATGATAATCTTCAAGGAATAGTAAAAAATCTTACTACAGGAAAAGAAATGTCATATGACGGAAAACTAGTTGAAATAAAAGAAAAGTTTGTAGCAACAGTTGTAGATGGAAAATTATCATATACTAGTTTAGTAGAGGAATAAGAAGTTTTATAAATGAAATTATCTCTAAGACATTGATTTTATGCTTTATTAGTCAGAAATTCAATTTAGAGATAGTTTCATTATTTTTTATAAAAAAAATTGTTTATGACAATAATGTCAAATATAAATAAAATTTAAAATAAGGAGAAAACGTATGTATAGTATTGAGTTTAAAATGCTTTTGGATAAATTGTTTGATTTAATGGTATTAATACCAGCAATTTTAATTGCATTTACATTTCATGAATATGCTCATGGAAAGGTAGCAGATGTATTGGGGGACAAGACTCCTAGATATGAAGGTAGATTAACATTGAATCCTGTTGCGCATATTGATCCCATGGGATTTCTGATGATATTATTATTTGGATTTGGATGGGCAAAACCAATTAGAACTAATCCATCTGCATATAAAAATTATTATAAAGATGATTTAAGAGTTAGTGCTGCTGGAGTATGTGCAAATTTATTAGTAGTATTAGTAACATCAATATTATTTGGAATCTATGCTAGATTTGCAATTAATGTGTTACCTGAATCTTATTATAGTGTCATTTATCTTATGATTAATAAGATTATTCTTATTAATATTAGTGTTGCAGTATTTAATTTATTACCTATACCGGGATTAGATGGATTTAAAATATTAGAAGATCTGATGCCAAAGAAATTTTCTATTATAGGAGAGAAATTATATAAATATCAGATGTTAATATTACTAGGCATAATATTTTTTGGAGGCTTTATAATTAATATTCCAGTTAAATTTTTATATATGAAAGCTCTTAATTTAGCAGTAATTATAATGTCGTTATTTTAATTTAATGTAATGGGTATTATGAAATATTAAGTTATTCCGCCCACTTTTCTTATGCATATATCAACACTCTACCAAAATAAAAATGAGTTCGAAAATTTCATTACATTTTCGAACTCATTTTTATTATATTTGTTTTACTTCTAAATTTTTTCCATAAATATCTTTAAATCTATCTTTAAATTTAAGTACTTGTTTTATTTCTAAATCGATATTTAAATGAGAGGATAAATTAATTAAAACGCTATCTTCTTTTATATCAATGCTTAAATAGTCTACAGCTCTTTCAAGACTTAGATCCAAATGTTCAGCAATCATAAGAAGTATATTAATAGAATTAATAGCTTTTATATCTAATTTATTTATTATTGAAAAGAAAGGTGGCAGTGCTACTTTATCTCTTTCATTATGAGTAGCAGCAATAGCAGCACTCATGAATAGTTCTCTATGACTAAGTCCATTAATGTTGGAATTTAGTATTACATAAAAAGAATGTTTATGATGATGATAATAATCTATACTAACTCCAGAATCATGCAACAATGTAGCAGTTTTTAATACATTATTATATTTATCTCCTAATTTATGAATAGGCTTTAATTCATTAAATAGAGTTGATGTTATGTTAAATACATGTTCAGCGTGTGCTCTATTTATATTTAAATATTCAATTATACCATTCAAATTATAATCTAATATATCATCAATAGGCTCATAATGATTATTTATATATTCAAACATTATACCTTCTCTTAATCCACGACCAGATATTATAATATCATCACATCTTACTTTTTCAATTATAGTATTTAGTATACTTAATCCCCCAACTATTAAATCAGATTTTTCTACTGATAAACCATCTATTTTAGTTCTCTGCTTAAAGTCTTTACATTTTATTAAGTTATATATTTTATAAACATCATTTTCATTTAACTTGTAGTTGTGTAAAATATCAAAAGGATATCTTTTTTTAGCTTTATCAATTTTACAAAGAGTTCTAGCTGTACTACCAACAACTATTATAGATTCGAAATTTTCTTTTTTTAACCACTCAATGTCATCTAATATACTTGTTAAAGACAATATGGCTTTTTCTAGATTTTCATAACACACTCTATCTTGTAAATTGTATTTGAAAGTATAAGTTAAGGCCCCTAATGGAATTGTAGTATTTTTCTCTATTTTTCCATCTTTAACCCAAGTTAAATGAGTACAAGATCCACAAATATCTACAATAAGAGAATTATTTACATACATACTTCTTGTTACCCCTAAGTAACTATAATATATTTCCTGCTCATCTGATAATAAGTTAACAGTTATGTTAAACTGATTTTTTATTTTTTCAAGAAATTCATTACAATTAGATGCTTTTTTTAAGGTATAAGTAGCAACTGCTATGATTTCTTTTACTTCTGAAAAAGTACATAATGATTTAAATGAACGAACATTTGCTAGTGTTTCGTTTATTTTACTATCAGATATTTTATTATCATCTAATAAATCTAAAGCAAGTTTAATATCATTACTAGATTCTCCGATAACCTTATAATATCCATTTTTCATTACATTCATTAATGTAAATTTAACTGAATTAGAACCAATGTAAATAACACCTATTTTTTTCATTTTATAACTCCTTAAAGTACTAATATTCATTTTAATTCTTAAGATTAATATTATCATTATACATCATTTGAAAAGTAATTCATATGATGAGTTATTTATTTTCTATTTTTAAGATTGACAAATTTAAAGCTGATTTGTATAATAAATGAAGATTAATATGGAAAAGTTCTGTGAAAAGAAGAGTACTATAATTGATTCTTAAAGCGAGTAAGGGATAGTGTAAGCCTTACAAGATAGATTAATAGGAAGAGAGTCTTGGAGAAATCACCTGAAAAGTTTTAAGTAGGGATGATCGTAATAACTTGCGTTAAAAGTTAAGTGGTATCTTTATGATTTAAGTTAAATTATTAAAGATACAATTAGAGTGGTACCGCGGATAATTCGTCTCTTATTTTTTAGAGAGGAATTTTTTTTATTCTTTAGGAATTTATATTATTAAAAAATTTGTGGATAACTTTTAAAATAATGTGTTTTAAAGGTATTATGAGTA
>NZ_JAVJAN010000052.1:0-17747 GCF_031344075.1 Clostridium aquiflavi | reverse complement strand
CTTACCATTACAGTTACTAATCCTGATCCTATTTTTTCATATCCTACTAATGTTACATTAGCACTTTTAACCATAGCATCTGCTGCCTCTATAGCCCCTATTAATCCCTTTGTTTCTACCATTCCTAATGCATCATGCATAATAATATCCTCCTCTTATTTTTTTATTTCATTAAAATGTATACACGAAGTTCTAGGTTCACCTTTTTTTCTTGAACACATTAAGTCCATACATAAATTACATGTTATATTTTTTTCTTCAACTGTCTTAATATCTTTTTTATTACTTACTCTTTTTATTTCTTCATTAGATTTATGTTCATTTTCTACTTTATTAACTTTTTTTTTACTTTCTAAGGATGTAGTAGCTTTGTTCTTAGCAAATATAATATTTTTTAATTCAGAATTAGGTCTAGGTATAATAGATGTAGACACTACTTTATTAACTAAAGCTGCTGAAGCAGATGCAGATTGAATTGCAGCTTTTACAGCACCAACATCCCCCTTTATTTTAACTACAACTGTTCCACCTTTTGAATTCTCATATCCTATAACCTCTATATTAGATGATTTTACAGCAGCATCAGCTGCTTCTATTCCAGCTACAAGGCCAATTGTTTCGATAAGTCCTAAAGCAAAGCTCTCCAGTTTAACCACCCCCTTAAATTATTTTTATTTAAAAATAAGCTATATACAAATTTAAAATAATAAATTCTAAAATTAAATGTAAGGAGTACTTTGTGAAGTAAGAGTACTTCCTATTTTAGATAAAATATTTGTACCTACTTCTCTTGCTGTAATTAAAGCTTGTTTAACGGCTTCTGAATCACCATAAATTGTTGTTACGCATTCATTGCTATAGCTAGTTTTATAAGCTGGTGACCAGTGATCTATTATATTAACATTTGATGCTTTTAAAGCACTATCTGCCATTAGAAGTCCTATTGCTGCTGGTGCTCCTACTATAACTCCAAATGCTGTTCCTATAGGTGCATTAAAAGCCTTATTACAAGCGTAACTAGTTCTTGGGGTATATTGAATTTCTAGATGTCCACATTCATTAATGTATAGATTACCAAATGTTCTATTTAAATCATTTAGAGTAATTTCTACAGCTTGTCTTACATCTGATACATCAGCTGCTCCAAAAATTATTAATACTCCATGACCTGCATTACCCTTTGTATCTCTTGCAAGCTCAACTTTTATAATTTCTGAATTAGTTCCTTTTACAGCCTCATCAGCAGAAATTATCTGTGCACTTGCACCAGTACGTGCTCCTATTATTCCAATAGATCTATATTTTTTAGAAACATTCATCTTATTAAGTAGTAATTCATTTACATTTGCTATAACAAGACCTACTGTATCTCCAATTGCACTTCCAACAAACTCAGGAATATCATTTTCAAGACTAATCTTATTATTCTGAAAATTTTGGATATTTTTTAATTCTTCTTTATTTTCATTCATATCAATTGTATTTTCTATATTTTTCAAAACCTCAGATATAATATTTCTCATTAATTGCTCCTGCACAATCAATCTCCTCCTGTGAATTTAATATTTTAAGTTTTATACATTTTATTAAACTAGGAATTACTGTAAATTAACAGCTATTTGAATTCTCTTTAATTGTATAATTTAATATTTACATCAAACGTTAAAAACTTTGTTAAAAAATTTACAAGTATTTTTTTAATTTTTTATATAAATTTTTTTGAAAAATATTTATTTTGTTATAATCACATATTTGTTTATGTTTTTTATAACAATAATCAACTATAGCATACAGATTTTATGAATTAATACTCTGTGATAATTAACATGGCATTGTAATTACTTTTTTGCTGTTAATTATTTAACAAATATTTTCAAAAAAAATTATACCTCTTTAATTTCCATTATAAGCTTTAATTAAAGTATCTCTTAAACCTTTTTCATCAGCAGTTCTTGGATTTCCTCCAGTGCAAATATCCTGCATTGCTCTACCACACATTGATTCTATAGCTGAATTAAATGAATTTTCATCAATTCCAAAATCTTTTATTCTTATTGGTATATTTACAGATTGTAATAAAGCTTTTAAAGCTTTTACAAACATTACTACACCTTCTTTAAAATCAGTATGTGGTAATCCTAGTAATCTAGCTATCTCTGTATATCTCTTAGCTGCCTTAAAATCATAGCAATGATTTTCATCAAATAATGATGAATTATATTCTACAACGTACGGTAAAAGAACCGCATTAGATCTACCATGGGTTATTCCAAATGTTGCACCTAAAGCATGAGCTAGACTGTGATTTATTCCAAGTCCGGCATTTTCGAATGCTATTCCAGCCATACAAGATGCATTATGAATTTTCATTCTTGCTTCTTGATCTGCTCCATTTTTAAATACTTTTTCTGTATAATCAAATATTGTAGAAATAGCTTCTTTGGCTAATGCATCAGTATATTCTGATGCACCCACTGATACATATGCTTCAAGAGCATGAGTTAATACATCTAATGCTGTATCAGCAGTTACTGTTGGAGGAACACTTTTCGTGAAATTCCAATCTAACAATGCAACATCTGCGTACATAACATCACTTTTTAGTGGTATTTTAGTATGCGTTGATGAATCAGTTATAACTGCATAAGATGTTACTTCTGATCCAGTTCCACTTGTAGTAGGAATCGCTATAAAATATGGTTTTTCTTGGTTTGAAGAAGGTAATTTTTGCTTTAGTGCATCTAAAAAATAAATCATAGCTTTTGAAGCATCAATTACAGATCCACCACCTATAGCTATTATAGTATCTGCGCCATAATCTAAAAATTTTTTAAATCCATGGGTAACTACTTCCATTGTTGGTTCCGGTTCTACCTCTGTAAATACTTCATAATTTATTCCATTTTCTTTTAATATACTTATTACTGGATCGATTACACCAAGCTTGGACATAACTTTATCAGTAACTATAAATATTCCTTTTGACTTTAATTCTCTTAAATGTTGCACGGCATTATCTTCATACAATATTTGCGCTGGAACCTTAAAACTTTTCATCTACTTAATACCCCCATTTTATTTTTGGAGAATATATAGCTTGTTAATTTAATAACATTCCTAATTAATTTGATTTTACCATATTAAACATAAATTTCAAGTATTTTTTTATAAAATTAAAAAATATTTTTAATTTTCATGATTTTAACATGTTTTATTCTTATAAGCATATATGATATGGTTCTTTTTTTATATTTAATTAATTAAAACAAAATTTTAAAAATTTGTATAATAGTTTTTTTTAATTTTCGCCCCTCAACTATGTTAATTTTTTAACTTTTACCTATCTATACTGTAACAGAACTTAGATTAACCTTTAAATCTTTTTCTATTTAATTTAGTCTAATTTTCCATATAAATAGCCTTATACAAACTTAATCTTAACTTCCGGCAATATCTCAAATTTTCTTCCAATAATAAAATACGCCATTTATAGTTACAGTTTTATTATTTTAACCACCTACTATAAATGACGCATATCAATTTGTATATTCTTTGCTTTTCTATTAATCTATATTTTATAATCTTTAATAAAATTGTACTTCCTTAAGCTCTTTTTATTTCTTTATTTGAGAATTTAATTTATCGTAAAGATTACTTAAATGATCTATATCTACACTTTGTTTTTTTAGATTTTCAATTCTTCTATCTAATATTTGTAATGTATATTTTGCCTCTTTAAAATCTTTATCTTTAATACAATTATTAGTATATGTTAATAAATAATCTATTTTCAAAACATCTTCTGCTAAATTTTCTTTATCTTCATTAACTAAGCTAACCAATAAAGAATATACTTTAGGAGTTGTTGTATTTTTTGTTTCTTTTAATAAATCATTATTTCTACTATTTCTTTTTGCCATTTTTACACCTCTTTCTAGAGAGATATTATATCATAATTAATCATAAATTGAACATATTAAATTATTTTGCACATAATATAATTATTTATATTTTTAACAATCCATTTGTTTGCGTATTTCTTGAACAAACTCATATGCATTATCTTTGTCTTCATTAAGTCTTCTTACAACTGCACTGCCTATAATTACTCCATCACAATATTCTTTCACTTCATTTACAACATCAATTGATGATATTCCAAATCCTAAACATATAGGTAAATCTGTATTAGATCTTACTGTATCTAAATAATTACTAATATCATGACTCAAATTATTCCTTTCACCAGTTGTTCCATTTGAAGATACACAATAAATAAATCCTTTAGCATTGTTAGTTATCTTTTCTATTCTTTCTCTTGATGTAGGTGCTACTAATGGAATTAAATGAATCTCATTATTTTCGCATTTTTCTTTTAGTTCATTTCTTTCTTCTAATGGAATATCCGGAACTATTAATCCATCAAATTCTGAATTTTTAGCATCATTTAAAAATTTTTCAATTCCATAGTGATGAACTAAATTATAATAAACCATTATAATTAATGGAATTTTACTTTTTTCTCTAATCTTTTTTCCAAGGATAAATATATCTTTTACTTTTATCCCAGAATTTAATGCTCTTACATAAGAATTTTGTATAACTGGTCCATCAGCTAATGGATCACTAAATGGTATTCCTATTTCTATAATATCTGCACCACATTTTTCAAGTTTTAATGCTATTTCTATACTTTCTTCTAAATTAGGATCTCCATTTGCTATGAATGGTATTAATGCTTTCCTATTAATTTTCTTTAATTTATTAAAAACTAAATCTATTCTATTCATGATTTTCCTCCATATATTTAATTATAGTATCCATATCTTTATCTCCTCTACCAGAAATGTTTACTATAACAACTTGATTTTTTGATAATTTTTTTGCAAGTTTTTTAGCATAAGCTACTGCATGTGAAGATTCAAGTGCTGGAACTATTCCTTCAATTTTGGTTAAATAAATAAATGCCTCTACAGCTTCTTTGTCTGTTACTGTCACATAATTAGCTCTATTAATTTCGCAAAGATATGCATGTTCTGGTCCAACAGATGGATAATCAAGACCTGCTGATATTGAGTAAGCTTCTTTTATTTGACCATCATCATCTTTTAAAACATAAGACATCATACCATGTAATACTCCTGTTTCTTTACTTTGAAGTGCTGCTGCATGTTCACCTGTCTCTAACCCCAATCCTGCTCCTTCAACTCCAATTAAGCTAACATCTTTATTTTCTAAAAAAGGATAAAAAATTCCCATAGCATTACTTCCTCCACCTATTGGCGCAATAATATAATCAGGAAGACGTTTTTCTTTTTCTAAAATTTGTTTTTTAACTTCTTCTCCTATTACTTTTTGAAAATCTCTTACCATAATCGGATATGGATGTGGTCCTGCTACAGTTCCCATAATATAATAAGTATCTTCAACATTAGAAACCCAATATCTAATTGCTTCATTTACTGCATCTTTTAATGTTTTATTTCCACTTGTTACAGATATCACCTCTGCACCTAAAAGTTCCATCTTTTTAACATTTAGAGCTTGTCTTTTAATATCTTCTTCACCCATAAATATCTTACATTCCATATTAAACTTAGCAGCTACAGTTGCTGTTGCAACTCCATGCTGACCTGCTCCAGTTTCAGCTATAACTTTCTTTTTCCCCATTTTCTTTGCTAAAAGAATTTGTCCAATAGTATTATTTATTTTATGAGCTCCTGTATGATTTAAATCTTCTCTTTTTAAGTATATTTTTGCTCCTCCTAAATCTTTAGTCATATTTTCTGCATAATATAATGAACTAGGTCTCCCAACATAATCTTTTAAATAATATCTATATTTATCCATAAATTCTTTATCATTTATAACCATTTCATATTGCTCTTCTAATTCATTCAATGCATTCATAAGGCTTTCTGGAACATATTGACCTCCAAAATTATTAAATTTCCCCTTCATTAATTCTTCCTCACTTTCATTATTAAGTCCTTCATTTTATAAAAAGATTTTAATCTTTCACCATTTTCATTTATACTTTCAACACCAGATGAAACATCTATTCCATTTGGTTTTAAAATTTTTATTGCATCTAAAACATTTTCTTCATTAATACCTCCTGCAAGAAAAAATTTTATATCAGAACTTAATTTTGTATTATTCCAATTAAAATTCCTTCCACTTCCAGGGCTTACTCCATCAAGCACAAAATTTTCAATAAGGCTTTTATACTTTTTCAAATCAACTTTTTTAACTTTCTCATCTATCAATATAGCTTTCCAAATTGCAATATTAGAATCTAAAGCTTTCCTAAGATTTTTTATATATTCATTATTTTCATCACCATGAATTTGAATAACATCTAATGAAACATAATTAACAACCTCTAAAATTTCTTCTATGGAATTATTTCTAAATACACCTACTTTTTTTATATCTTGTATTAATAAATCGCTTAAAATTTTACATTTAGATTTTTCTATTTGACGTTTACTTTTTGCAAAAACAAACCCTACATAATCTGGTTTAAGAATATTTAGATATGATATTTCCCTTAAACTCGTTATTCCGCAAATCTTAACTTTAATCATTTCTAAACGCCTTAAGTTGTCTTATAAATTCTAAATTATTTATATTTCTCATAAACATTTCACCAATAAGTACTGCATCTACTCCAAAACCCTTTACTTTCTTTAAATCATCAATTGTATTTATTCCACTTTCAGAAACTACTACTTTTTCTTTTGGAATATATTTTATAAGATTTTTAGTTGTATCTAAATTAATAGTAAAATCTTTTAAATTTCTATTATTTATTCCTATAATTTCACCGCCACATTTTAAAGCAATATCTAATTCCTCTTTATCATGAACTTCTATTAATGGTTCTAAATTAAATTTAATACACTCATCATAAAATTCTTTAAGTTTCTCTCCTAATACGCTTACAATAAGAAGTATTCCACATGCTCCAAAAATTTTCGCTTCATATATTTGATAAAAATCAATTATAAAATCCTTCTTTATAATTGGAATAGTTGTTAAATTATTTAATTTTCTCAAATTTTCATCACTTCCATAAAAGAAATCTTCCTCTGTTAAAACGGAATATGCATTAACTTTTAAACTTTTATAGAATTTTTCAATCTCTTCAATATGAAAATATTTAGCAATTATTCCTTTTGATGGAGATGCTTTTTTAAATTCTCCTATTAATGATAAATCGTTACTTTTAAAACAACTTTTCAACCTATTTTCCCCATTAAAATCAGCAATCTTTAACGCCTTGTTTTTCATTTCTTCCAAAGAAACTGCTATCTTTCTCTCTTCAATTTTCTTTCTTTTCTTTTCCAATATTTTATCTAATATCATTGAATCCCCTCCTTTAAAGCTCTTGTAATTCCTTATATTTCTTATATGCTTTTCCACTATCAATTAAATCTTTTGCCATATTAATACCCTCATCTAAAGAATCAACTATTTTAGCTACATATAGTGCTGCCCCTGAGTTTAAAACAACTATATCTCTTCTATAACCTTTTTCTCCATTAAGAATTTTTAAAATAATTTCAGCATTTTCTTTAGGAGTACCACCTTGAATATCTTTAATATTAGCTTTGCTAAATCCATATTTTAATGGATCTAAAACATATCTATTTAGCTTTCCATCTTTTATTTCACAAACATCTGTTGTAGTTGTATTTGTTATTTCATCTAAACCATCATTGCCATATACTATCATTGCTCTATCCAAACCTAATTCTAACAATGCATTTCCAATAGTTTTCATCAAAGAAACATCATATACTCCCATAAGTTGACCTGTAATATCTGCTGGATTTAATAATGGTCCTAACATATTAAAAATGGTTCTAATTCCAAGCTCTATCCTTTCTTGTCCTACATTTTTCATTCCAGAATTATATGTTGTTGCAAGAAGAAATGATAAACCTTTTTCATTAATAAATTTTTCACTTTCTTCTTTAGAATAATTAGTCTTTATACCCAGCTCATTTAAAACATCTAAACTTCCACTTTTACTAGAAATAGCTCTATTTCCATGTTTTGCAACTTTTGCCCCTCCACTTGCAGCAACAATGGCAACTGCTGTTGATATATTGAAAGTTTTTCCTCCATCACCTCCTGTACCGCAAGTATCTATTAAATGCTTTCTATCTTTAATGTTTATCTTAAGTGTATATTTTTTTAAAGCTTTTATAGCCCCAACTAATTCTTCTGAAGTTTCTCCCTTAGATTTTAAAGCAACTAAAAAACCAGCTTTTTGTGCAGAAGTTGCTTTTCCACTCATTATTTCATTGATTACATCACTCATTTCATTAGAAGTTAAATTTTCTTTTAAGAATATTTTTTCTATTGCTTTTTTAATATTCATTACAAATCCCCTCTACAAAATTTCTTATTATTTTTTTACCCTTTGGAGTAAATATGGATTCCGGATGAAATTGTAATCCATATACTTTATAATTCTTATGCTTTATTGCCATAATATCTTTTGTATCAATTGTTTCTGCTATAACTTCAAGTTCTTCTGGTAAACTTCCTTTATCAATTATCAATGAATGATATCTCATTACTTCAATTTTTCTACTTACTCCCTCAAATAGATCCCTACCTTTAATTTGAATTTTCGAAGTCTTTCCATGGAAAATTTTATTAGCTTTTATTACATTTCCACCATATGCAACTGCTATTGCTTGATGACCTAAACAAATTCCTAATATAGGTATTTTATTTCCTAATTTTTTTATTACATTAATTGATTCGCCAGCATTTTCTGGTCTGCCTGGACCTGGAGAAATAACAATTCCATTTAAATTTAACTTAGTTAGTTCTTCTGGAGTTATTTCATCATTTCTAATAACCGTAACTTCTGTAAATTCTCTTAAATATTGATATAAATTAAAAGTAAAAGAATCATAATTATCTATTAACGCTATCATCTTAATATCTCCTTTAACACCATAAGTTTATTTTGTATCTCATCAAATTCTTTTTCTGGAATTGAATCATAAACAATGCCTGCTCCAGCTTGAAGATAAGCAATATCTTCTTTTAAAACTATAGTTCTAATTGCTATTGCCATATCCATTTCACCACCATATGAGAAATATCCAACTGCTCCAGAATAAATTCCTCTCTTTGATTTTTCAAATTCATCTATTATCTCCATAGCTCTTATTTTAGGAGCTCCTGATACAGTTCCAGCAGGTAAACAAGCAAAAAGTCCATCAAAATTATCATATTTTTCATTTATTTCTCCACTAACTGTTGTTGTGATATGCATAACATGTGAAAATTTTTCAACCTTCATAAAGTCATTCACTTCAACAGTTCCTATATTACTTACCTTTCCAATATCATTACGCCCCAAATCTACTAACATAACATGCTCTGCTATTTCTTTTTCATCTTGTAACAATTCTTTTTCTAAAAAACAATCTTCTTTATTGTTTTTTCCTCTTTTTCGTGTCCCTGCAATTGGATTTGTAGTAATTTTATCTTCCTTTATACTTACAAGGCTTTCTGGTGAAGATCCAATGACTTGATAATTATCATAATCAATTAAATACATATATGGAGATGGATTTTCTTCTCTAAGTCTTCTATAAATTTCAATAGGATCTTTTTTAGTATTACAAAACATTCTTTGTGAAAGCACTATTTGAAAAATATCCCCATCTAATATGTGACTTTTTGCCTTTTTTACATTTTTAATAAATTCTTCTTTTGATGTTTCAAAACTAAATTCTATATTTTCCTTTTTCTCATCAGTAATATATAAATTTATATTTTTATTAACGTTCTTAATATAATTCTTTTGATTTTCTATAATTTCATTATAGGTTCGATGATCATCTTTAAAAATGTTATCTACAACATAAACTTTATGAGTAAAATGATCATAGCAAATATAATTTCTATAGAAATTAAATCTAATTATTGGAAGATTTAATTTATCTAAACTTCTAAAGTTAAGTTTTTTTTCATATAATTCTATCGAATCATATCCAATATACCCAATTGCTCCACCTTTAAAAGAAAACTTATTAGTACTATTATCAAAATTAATTTGAACATTATCTCTTATTTTCATAATTTCTTCTTTTGTATTGCCTTTAATCTCTAAATAAGGATTTTCTCCTAAAAAAGAATATCTGCCAAAATGATTTTCTTTTGTACCACCTTCTAAGATAAATTTTCTTTTGCCATTAAATCCATTAAAAATCCCTATTGGTGTTATTTCATCTCCTCTAAATTCACTTATTACAGAAAATCCCTTTGCATTGTTTCTTTTTTCTTTAAATTTTTTTTCTGAAATATTAATCAAATCTTTTCCCCCTTTTTCATATACCTGATATTTAGGTAATAAAAAAAGCCACTTCATCCCAAATATAATGGGACAAAGTGACTTGTGGTGCCACCCATTTTTTATATGCTAAATAAACTCAATATGAACAAAAAAACACTTCATCCTAAATAGGACGAAATGTTAAAATCTCGTTATACCACCTATATTGCATATACTCTATCAGGTACGAATAATATTTGTATTATTTTATACCCTGTCCTTTTAACGGTGGACTTTCCGTATATCTCTACTAAAATTTTCAAGATATCACCTCAGAGACCCATTCAATAATAGCTACAGTATTTGGATCACACCATTCCAAACTCTCTGAAACTAAACTCTATTATTTACTACCTCTCATCACTGGTTTTTAATTTAATGTGATTATATAAGAATTTTAATTATATATCCACTTCTAAAAAGCTTATATAATTAAATTATATAGTATAAATATGTAATTTCCTGTTAAATGCTATTTAATTCTAACATATGCTATTTATCTTTAATAAAATGGGATTATACTCATTTTAGTGCTCTTAAGTGAGAGCCAAAAAATGAATGTCCAAATTTTATATTTGGTAACATGAACTTTCACACAGTGCATTATATATTTTGCTCCTCTAACTTACTCAGCAACTATACAGGAGCCCTAAGATTATTTTTAATTCCTATCACTTTGCTTATACATATATCAACATTCTATTAAAATATTGTCAATAAAATAATAAGTATGCTTATATTTAAATAATAAAATCCCCCTAGAATGCATTAAAAAATATTTTCTAGAGGGATTTTGTTATTTGCTTGTAGTAAATTTTTCTTTATCTATTTTATCAAAACTATTTGCAACTGTAACTGTTGTTACCATTGTTCCATTTACATTAAGCATTGTACGTCCCATATCAAGAATTGGATCTATGGCAAGAATACCTCCTGCTAAAGAAAAATAATTTCCCATTCCCATACCTGATATTACTACAGATACTGCCATGGTAGCACTACCTGGAAGTCCTGCAATTCCAAGAGAACTTATTACTATTATTACAAGTAGCATTCCATAAAAGCTAAAATCCATAGGTGTTCCTGACATGTTAGCAATTGTAACTGCCATTAATGCTGGATATATAGCTGCACATCCATTCATTCCTGCATTAGATCCTAAACTCCCAACAAAACTTGCGATTCCTTCATCTACTCCAACTTTTTCTGTTAATGTTTCAATAGTTACAGGTAATGTTCCTAAACTAGATCTTGAAGTAAAAGCTAGTATTAAAGGTTCCATTGTATTTTTTAAATATTTTATAGGATTTAAACCATTAAGAGCTATTATTACTAAATGTATTACAAACACTATAGCTATACTAACATATAAAGCTATTATGAAATCTAATACACTCATAAGTGCTGGTATCCCTCTTGCTGCAATTGTATTTGCAAGTAATGCTATTACAGCATAAGGCATAAATTTAATCACCGTCATTGCTACACTTGTGGTAATTTTATAAGCTGCTTCTACTAGATCTTTAGCAGGTTTTATTACGTCAGAATATTTCTTTTTAAGTCTATTCATTGCAACTCCAATAAATCCTGCAAAAATAACTATTCCAACTACATTTGAATCAGCCATAGCTTTAACTGGATTTGAAGGTAGTAGTGCTCTTAGTGTATCAACTACAGAACTTATTTCCTTTATTTCAGAGTTATTTTTAATAACTTCAAATCCTACTCCTAATTTAAATAAATTTCCTACAAAAATCCCCACTATAGCGGCAATTGTAGTTGTGCTAAGTAAAACAAATAATGATCTAAATGTAAGTTTCCCTAAGTTTTCTCCTTCTTTCATATTAATAATTACTCTTATTATTGAAAGAAAAACTAATGGTACAACTAACATTTTTAATAAATCCATAAATCCATAACCAAATAATCCATACCACTTTGTAACTTCATTTATCCATGTTATATTATCTGTTGTTTCTGGTAATCCTGCTACTATCTGTATTATACTCCCAAGTAGCAGTCCTAAAACTGTTGATAAAATCATTCGCTTAGAAAAGTTCACTTTTTTTCTTTCAAGAACTTTTACCAAATAAAACATTCCTATTAAAATGCCTATAAATAATATAGTTTTTAAATTTGTTACCATTAAAAAATCTGTTAAAAACGTACTGTTCATTCTAGTATTCCATCCTTTGTATATTATTCCTATAAGTTTAGTATGATTTATATAATACCTAGAAAACATACTTATGTCAATATAGTTTATACATAAGTATATTTTCTATGCTTTATTTTTACCTATGAATGCATAAACATTATTAATAAGATAACAATATTTAACAGAGTTAATTATTCCAATACAAATAATTTTCTATATAAAACAAGCGATACTAACTTGATTAGTATCGCTTTAATTTAATTTTTTTAAATTGTTTGCATATCTTTATATATCTTATCGATAATTTCCATTCTTTCTTCTCCAAGGACATTTGATAACTTAACAGATACAAATCCATTCTTATATACATTATTTGCTACCAATATCTTAGATATTTTGCTTTCCATTTTCTCATAAGTTAGTAATCCCTCTAAGTATGTATCAACAAAATCTTTTAAACATGTTGCTAATTCTGATGGATTCTTATAAACACTTCTCATAATAGTTCCTCCAATAATTTATTATGTATTGTATTTTTATTATATAATAAATCAGTAAAATTTCATATACTTAAAACCGCTAAAAACTTAACTAAACTCTTTTATTTGAATTAATTTAAGATTTATCATATAATTTAACATTACTTATATGATAAAAAAAGAAACATTGTCATTTTAATACTTCGATCTTTATATATAACGTTTTTCTTATGAATTAATTTTAAAACTGGCATTTAATTATATATGAAATAGCGTATAATTAAATACTCACTTATTCTAAAAATTCAATCACACCAAAATATATGACTATAAATTACTGCAAGCAGTGCATATATTCTTCAACCTTATCCCACTTTACCACATAACCTTGACCTTTAGAACAAAATACTGAACTTGAAGTATATTCTCTATCTCCTTCTTTTTTATATTTTATTTTTTCTATAACTGCATTGCTATTATGGCATTCATCATATCCATCAAAACTCAAAGCAATAATACCTTTTCCTTTAGTAAAAGATATCAATTCCATACTATAATTCATAAAAGTTGCTACAGGACCTCTTCCAAAAATTATTGTTTTATTTTCTAAAGTTTCTTGTTCATTAAAACTTCCTGATAGTCTTTGAATATCTGATAAAACTCTTCCAACATACTCATTTTCCACTGTTATTTTTAATTTATAATAAGGTTCTAATAAGATGTTATTTCCTTGCTCTAATCCTTGTCTGATTGCTCTATATGTTGCTTCTCTAAAATCACCGCCACTTGTGTGTTTCAAATGAGACCTCCCATTAAGCAATATTATTTTCAAATCACATATTTTAGAACCCGTTAAAATTCCTTTATGTTCTTTTTCAAAAATATGAGATTGAATTAATCTTTGATAACCTATGTTTAAATTATCAACATGACATTTACTTTCAAATGTTATTCCACTATTTCTTTCTCCAGGTTCTAGTTGCAAATATACTTCAGCATAATGTCTTAAAGGTTCAAAATGTCCATATCCATTAACTTTATTTCCTATTGTCTCTTTGTATAAAACTTCACAATCTCCAAATTCAATATTAAGCTTAAATCTTTCTTTGACTACTTCCTTTAAAACTTCTAGCTGTATTTTTCCCATGATATGTATGTTTATTTCTTGTAAGTTCTCATCCCATAATACATTTAGTCCTGGATCCTCTTCTTCCAAAATTTTAAAATATGAAAGCATTTCTTTAGTATTAACTGATTCATTAAATATAACTTTCGATTTTAATGTAGGCACTATATTATAATTAGTTTTTAAATTTGTTTCTCCAATACTATGACCTATTTTAAATTTAGTTAATCCAGTAACACCAAATACATCTCCAGCATATGCAGTGTCTTCTAATGTAAATTTATCACCATTATATATTCTTATTTGATTTATTTTTTCATTAAATTCTATTTCATTTTCTGTATAAAGTAAACTATCTTTTACTTTTAAGCATCCACTTAGAGCTTTTATATAAGTTATTTTACTTCCTTTTTCATCATAACGTATTTTGTATACCTTACCCTTGAATTTTTCATCGTTTTCTTCATAATTTGTATAAGTTAATAAATCTAATTTTTCTATAAAATCATCTATATTCATGTCTAACAATGCTGAGCCACTTAAACAAGGAAAGACTTTCCCCTCTTTTATTTGTCTCTTCATATAATTTATCCATAAAGCTTCATCATAGCCACTATCTAAATATACTTCTAATAATTTTTCATCTCTTTCTGCAATAAATTCTATTAATTCAGTCTCCATTTTTTTATTACTCAAAGTTCTATCAATTAAGCATAAATTACTGGTTAATTTAACCTTAATATCATTTAATACATTTTCTATGTTTGCAATTTCTCTGTCAATTTTATTTATAAAAAAGAATGTTGGTATGTTATTTTTTCTTAAGAGTTCCCATACAGTTTCAGTATGAGCCTGAATTCCATCTACTCCACTTATTATAAGTATTGCATAATCCATTATTTCTAGTGCTCTTTCCATTTCTGTTGAGAAATCTATATGCCCTGGAGTATCTATAAGATAATATTCATTATCATTATACTTAAATAAAGCTTGCTCAGAAAATACCGTAATACCTCTTTGTTTTTCTATATCATGTTTATCTAAAAATGAATTTTTATGATCTACTCTTCCTAATTTTCTTATACTCTTTGTATGATAAAGTATCTGCTCAGCAAAAGTTGTTTTTCCTGCATCTACATGAGCTAATATGCCTATTGTTTTTTTCATATTTAAATCTCCTTTAAAATGCTCCTATTTACATATTAAAATTATATCATATAATATTTTATAACTTACTTTATCATACAACATATACTATGTCATATATAAATAATTAAGTTTATATATGACATTAAGACAAAATAAAAGACTCATTCAAATGTATTGTTAAAAATACACTCAAAGGAATCTTTTTTTAATATATAATTGCTTTATAAGGTGTGTTGACTTTATATGTTCAACAACCCTTTCTTATGAAAATGCTATCCTTGTTAATTATTCAATAAATTATCATTATAAAAATCAAATATTTGATTTAAATATGCTTTCAATATTCCATCTTTTTCTCTATATATTTCATGTTTAGAACCAGCCATTAATACAAGCTTACACTTAGGTGCATACTGAGAAAATTCATTTTGTCCTTTTGGTTTTACATAGGTATCCTTTTCTGCTTGAAATAACAGTACTGGGATTTCTACTTTTGAAGCATTTTCTTTTTTAGTAATTTCTTCTGTTATATCTAAAGATGATTTTAACCAACTAAAAGAAGATCCACCTCTTTGAAACTCCTTGTTATTGGATTGTATATCATAATAATACTTGTATCTTGGTTCAGAGCTTGTACAAGAATCCTCTAAACTATATTCATTACTATATGGTTTTTGTGTAGGCGCATATTTATAACCAAATGGTAATGTTGTATATATCCAAGATATAGATTTTGCTATAAAGCTAGGAACACTCCCAGTGTCAATCTCAAGCATTGGTGCACTTAAAATAGCGGCATCAAAATATCCTGGATATTCTTCTAAAAATTTAGTTCCAATTGCACCACCCATAGAATGTGCAAATAAGAATAATTTTTCATCACCAATTTCAGGTTTAACAATATCATCTATAAACGCTTTAAAATCTGAAATATATAAATTAAAATCTTCTATATGAATTTGACTTTCATCAACTACTCCCAATGAACCCGAACGTCCATGCCCTCTATGTTCAATTCCATAAACAGAGTATCCTTTATTTAAAAAATAATAAATCACTTCTTTGTATTTTTCTAATGTTTCAGTGAATCCATGGCTAATTACAATAGTACCCTTAGAATTCTCAACTTTATATTTTTGATAATAAAGATTAATATCATCGTTTGCTTTAAAATATCCTTCTACTCTTTTACTTGCAATATAAGGTTCTACTATTCCTTTCATAGACTCCTCATAATCATCTTCTTCTATTACTAGATTATTAATTGCTGTTTTTTCATTTTCATCAGCATAAGCAATTTGATTTGCTCCAAATATTATATTTAGAGTAAATATTAACAAAAAAAATAATACCTTATAATTTATATTTCTTTTATACTTTAACAAATTCATATTATTTATTCACCTCTTCATTTGTAATATATGAAATTATAGATGCACTGTTATTCCAATATATCTATAAGCCATTTATTACACTTAGTACATTTATAAATTCTAATAACAAACAAATCTAATTCACTTCTATCAATAGCTATTGGCATTTTGTCTAATTCTTCTTTTGTTATAAAGTCATCATCTTGGTTTATATATCCATGTATTTCAATGAAATAATTTTCTTTAGTTTTTTCACAACATTCATTTGAGCCAGCTACCTTTATTTTTTCATAATTAAGATTATCACTAAACTCTCTTATTATAGGTAATATATCTTCAAATTCACTTATGTCATCTAAAAAATCTTCCTTGTAAAATATTAAATCTTTTATTTTAAAAAGTTCCTTCATAATTTAAAAATCTCCTTACATATTAATATTATTTATTTTATTATTAATTCAACTGGACAATGATCAGAACCTTCAATTTGTGTATGTATTTTAGCATCTACCAACCTATCTTCAAAATCTTTAGAAACTAAAAAATAATCTATTCTCCATCCTGCATTGTTAGCTCTAGCATTAAATCTATAAGACCACCAAGAATATGCACCTTCTTTATCTGGATAAAAGTATCTATATGTATCTATAAAACCTGATTTTAAAAGTTCACCAAACTTTTCTCTTTCCTCATCACTAAATCCAGCATTATTTCTATTGTTCTTAGGATTTTTTAAATCTATTTCTTTATGAGCAACATTTAAATCTCCACACACTATAACAGGTTTAGCTTTATTTAATTCATTTAAATAGTTTCTGAAATCATTTTCCCAAGCCATTCTATAATCTATTCTAGCTAATTTTTGTTGTGAATTAGGAGTATACACATTAACTAAATAAAATTCTTCAAATTCTAATGTTAGAACTCTGCCTTCTTTATCATGTTCCTCAATTCCTATTCCTAATGAAATCTTTAAAGGCTTTTCTTTAGAAAAAACAGCAGTTCCTGAGCAATGTCATTTAGTTAACAAAATGACATTGAAATTGTCACAAAGAGCAAGGGATAAAAATATACCTTGCTCTTTTTTTACAAA
>NZ_JAVJAN010000051.1:0-18167 GCF_031344075.1 Clostridium aquiflavi | reverse complement strand
GGGAGCAAGCTAAAATGGGACTATACTCATTTTAGCATTCCTAAGTTCAATTACTCAGTCCACTTTGCTTATGCATATATCAATACTCTGCTAAAACATGGCTTAAAATTAGAATGTAGACAAAAATTAAATTGAAAAAGGCACTTGATTTTATCGCTTTACTATGATAAAGTAATAAATAACAGAAGCGATTGAGGGGGATATTTATGAATAAATTATTTAAAAAATTATTAATAGTATCATGTGTTGCTGTTATTGGGGTGAATTTAGTAGCATGTAAAAGCAATAAACAAGAAAGCGTATCTAGCAAAGATGAGATAATAATAGGGATGGATGATACTTTTGTTCCAATGGGATTTAAAAATGGAAGTGGAGAAACAGTAGGTTTTGACGTGGATCTTGCTAAGGCAGTAGGAGAAAAACTTAATAAAGAAGTTAAATTTCAATCAATTGATTGGAGTATGAAAGAATCAGAACTTAACAATGGAAATATAGATTTAATTTGGAATGGATACTCAATAACTGATGAAAGAAAAGAGAATGTAGAATTTTCTAAGGTTTATTTAAAGAATAGACAAGTTATTATAACATTAGCAGATTCTAAAATTAACAGTAAAAATGATTTAGCTAATGCTAAGGTAGGAGCCCAAAATCAATCAAGTGCGGTGGATGCTATAAAAGCAGATGGTGATATGATAAGTAAGTTTGACGGAGGCAATGTAGTCACATTTGAAACTAATAATGATGCATTGATGGATTTAGAAGCAGGAAGAATAGATGTAGTTGTGGCTGATGAAATATTAGCTAAATATTATACAAATGAAAGAGGAAAAGAAAAATATAAAATATTAAATGATGATTTTGGAGTGGAAGATTATGCTGTTGGAATAAGAAAAGGAGATACATCATTTGTTGAAGAATTTAATGAAGCTTTAAATTCTGTGATAAAAGATGGTACAGGCTCAAAAATATCAGAAAAATGGTTTGGTGAAGACATAATAGCTAAATAAAGAAGGAGGAGTCACCTTGAATTATATATTATCACTAATGCCTCAAATATTAGAAGGCTTAAAAGTTACATTAGAAGTTTTTGTATTGACATTAATATTATCTATTCCTCTTGGAGTTGTTGTAGCACTAGCTAGAACATCAAAATTTCTAATACTAAGAAAATTAACAGGCATATATGTGCTTATAATGAGAGGAACTCCATTACTATTACAAATAGTTGTAATATTTTTTGGATTGCCAACTGTAGATATAACTTTTGATAGATTTACAGCAGCAATATTAGCATTTGTTTTAAATTATGCAGCGTATTTTGGAGAAATATTTAGAGCAGGAATGATATCAATTGATAGAGGTCAATATGAAGCGGCAGAAATGCTTGGATTAACACCTAAAGACACTTTTTTTAGAATAATATTACCACAAGCTATTAAAAGAGTTATTCCTCCAGTAGCTAATGAAATTACAACTTTAATAAAAGATACATCTTTAGTATATATAATAGGTTTAGATGAGTTGTTAAAAATAGCAAAGATAGCATCTAATAGGGATGTTACATTAATTCCATTAATATTAGCAGGAGTTGTCTATTTAATAGTCATAGGTATACTTAGTAAATTACTAGAGAAAGTAGAAAAGAAGTATGAATATTATAACTAGAGAGGACTGGTTTTAGATGCTAAGAATTAGTGATGTTGAAAAGAAATTTGGGAATACTGAAGTGTTAAAAGGAATCAATCTTAATATTGCACCAGGAGAAATACTAGTTATTGTTGGTCCGTCAGGCGGTGGAAAAACGACACTTCTTAGATGTGTTAATGCTTTAGAGCAGTGTGATAACGGAAAGATTGAAATTAATGGACGAGCAATTTGTGAAGATGGAAAATATGTTGATAAGAAAACTATGTCTGAGATAAGAAAAGATGTAGGACTAGTATTTCAAAACTTTAATTTATTTCCACATATGACTGTATTAGAAAACTTAATAGAAGCACCTAGAAAAGTACTTAAATTAAGCAAAGAAGATGCTATAAAGAAAGCAGAAGAAATTTTAGGCTTTTTAGGATTAGAAGAAAAAGCAAAAAATTATCCTTTTGAATTATCAGGAGGACAAAAACAAAGAGTTGCAATAGGAAGAGCTCTGGCGTTAGAACCCAAAGTTATGTGTTTTGATGAACCGACTTCAGCATTGGACCCAGGACTTACAGAAGAGGTAGCAAATTTAATAAAAAGTTTAAGTGAAAACGGAATGGCAATGATGATAATAACTCATGATATGGAATTTGCAAAAAGAGTCTCAGATAGGATAGTTTCAATGGATAAAGGCAAACTTATAGATGGTTTAATATTTGAATAATAAAATAAATTCACTTGAAATATTATAGTTCATATGATATTATTAAGTAGTAATATAATTCAAGATTTAATCATGCGTACTATACATTACCTCTTTTTCAGAGATTGGTCTAGTATTAAGGTTATAATCTATGAAGAGGAGGATTTTATAATGGAAGATAAGAAAATACTTTGTAAAGATTGCGGTAACGAATTTGTGTTCACAGTTGGGGAACAAGAATTCTACAAAGAAAAAGGATTTGATAACGAACCAGTAAGATGTCCTGATTGTAGAAGAGCAAGAAAACAACAAAGAAACAACAGAAATTTTGACAGATAGTAGAAACTAACAGCTACTAAAAAATGATTTCAAATCATTTTTTAGTAGCTTTTTTAATGTTTATTTAAATAAAATAAAATGGGGGAAAAAATTGAACATAATTATTGGAAAATTCAAATCTATAAAAAGATATATAAGCACTTTTTTTCTATGGGTTGTTGTTGCTGGAATTACGGGTCTATTAGGTGGTTTTATAGGTAGCTTTTTTCATCTTAGTGTTGAATATGCTACTAATTTTAGAATACAAAATGATTGGATAATATTTATGTTACCACTTGGTGGTACTCTTATAATATATTTGTATAAAGTATTCAAATTGGGAAGTGATATAGGGACAAATTTAGTCATAGATTCTATTCGAACAGATGGAAAAGTACCCTTTTCTATGTCTCCTCTTATATTTATAAGCACTGTAATAACTCATCTTTTTGGAGGATCAGCTGGTAGAGAAGGAGCAGCTTTGCAACTTGGAGGTAGTATTGGTTCACAAGTGGGAAAAATTTTGCATCTTGATGAAAAGGATATGCATTTAATTACTTTGTGCGGAATGAGTGGTGTTTTTTCTGCATTATTTGGGACACCATTAACAGCAACATTTTTTGCTATGGAAGTTATAAGTGTGGGGGTTATTTATTATTCTAGTTTTATTCCATGTATAGTTTCATCAATTGTTGCTTATAAAGTATCATTGTTTTTTGGCCTTGAACCAGTTCACTTTAATATAAACATTATTCCTAATATTTCAACAGAGAATATAATAAAAGTTGCAATTTTAGGTGCTTTATGTGCTTTAGTGAGTATTGTATTTTGTGAAACTCTACACAAAACTAATAAATCTTTAAGCAATATAATAAAAAATGACTATCTTAGAATAGTTTGTGGTGGCTTAGCTATAGTTGCACTTACATTTATTGTTGGATGTAGAGATTATAATGGAGCAGGAATGGATATTATAGCTAATGCAATTAATGGACAGGCAAAACCAGAAGCATTTATTTTAAAGATTATTTTTACGGCTATTACTATAAGTGTTGGGTACAAAGGCGGAGAAATTGTCCCTACATTCTTTATTGGTGCCACATTTGGATGTGTAGTAGGAAAATTAATTGGTTTAGATCCAGGATTTGGAGCTGCAATTGGACTTGTAGCATTATTTTGTGGTGTAGTTAATACTCTTATTACTTCTGTGATATTAAGTATAGAACTTTTTGGTTCTGGTGCCCTTATTTTATTTGCAGTTGCTTGTGGTGTTAGCTATATGTTATCAGGGTATTTTAGTCTTTATAGTAGCCAAAAAATAGTTTATTCAAAACTTAAAGCTGAATTTATAAATAGAAGTGCTGAGTGATAAAAATATTACTCAGCATTTTTTTTATGAAAAATTATAAAATTTACGCAAGAATGCATTGAACTTTGAATTATTTCTTTTGATATAGCAGATATATATATATATAAATAGTTACAAGAGAATGCTATGAATTTAAAGAAGTCATTAAGATATGATATTGAAATAATAACTAAGTGTGGAATAAAGTTTCCAGGAAGGTCAGTAGATTCATTAAAGATGAAGTTAACTCAAGAATATTGGTATGAAATATGGAGAAGTTCTACTGGAAAAGAAATCGATTGACAAATGTTCGTGTTATAAAAAGATAAAATATACGTAAAAAAGAGGCTAATTTATTAAAAATCAATCTCTTTTTTAAATAATATTCTTAAAAACAAAAATATGAGTTGATTTCATACAATAAAAGTTGACATTGATAATTTTAAATGGTAATCTTTAATTAATGACACGAAAGTTAAACTTAACTTAATTAAAAATATTCGTAATTATAACAATTAATAAAATTATAAATCTCAAATTAATATTTTGGAGGAATTTTTAATGTTAAATATTAAGAGTATATTCGTTGAAAAGAAAAGCGGATTTGATGTAGAAGCCCAAGGCTTATTAAGAGATTTTAAAGAAAATTTAGGAGTAACTAATCTAGAAAGTGTAAGGCTTATAAATAAATATATTATTTCGGATATAAGTGAAGAGTACTATAAAAAAGCACTACATACTATTTTTTCAGAATTAACAGTTGATAATGTGTATGAATCAGAATTGCCTATTAATGAAGATGAAATAGCATTCGCAGTAGAATTTTTACCAGGACAATATGATCAGAGAGCAGATTCGGCTTCAGAATGTATATCATTATTGACTGAAGAAGATAAAGCTTATATAAAATCAGCTAAGATAATTATGTTAAAGGGAAATATTACGAAGGAAGAAATTTATAAAATAAAATTATATTATATAAACCCAGTCGATTCAAGAGAAGTGGATATAAATAGTAAAGACATTACATCAACTTCAAACATACCTAAAGATGTTCTTATATTAAATGGATTCATAGATAAAAATTTAGAAGAGTTACAAGAATTTCATTCAGATTATGGTCTTGCCATGAGTATTGAAGATCTTGTTATGATAAAAGACTATTTTAAAAAAGAAAATAGAGATCCATCAATCACTGAAATGAGGGTTATAGACACTTATTGGTCAGATCACTGTAGACATACTACATTTTCTACAATATTAGAAAATATAGAGTTTGAAGATAATAAATATACTTCACCAATTAAGAAAAGTTATGAAAATTATATAAAATCAAGAGAATACGTGTATGGAGAAAAAGAAAAAAATAAAACTCTTATGGACATTGCAGTTATAGCAATGAAAGAACTTAGAAAAAGGGGAAAACTTGATGATTTAGATATATCAGAAGAAATAAATGCATGTTCTATTAATGTAAAAGTTGAAACTGATAAGGGATTAGAAGATTATCTAGTTATGTTTAAAAATGAAACTCATAACCATCCCACTGAGATTGAACCTTTTGGTGGAGCGGCAACTTGTTTAGGTGGAGCAATAAGAGATCCATTATCAGGTAGAACATACGTGTATCAAGCTATGAGAGTTACAGGTGCAGCAGATCCAACACTTCCAATTGAAAAAACTTTAAAAGGAAAACTTCCTCAAAGAACTATTACTTTAGGAGCAGCTCACGGATACAGTTCTTATGGTAATCAAATAGGTCTTGCAACTGGGCAAGTTCAAGAAATTTATCATCCTAATTATGCAGCAAAGAGAATGGAAGTTGGAGCAGTTATTGCAGCTGCACCAAAAGAAAATGTTGTTCGTGAAGAACCAAGGTTAGGTGATGTAATTATCTTACTTGGTGGAAGAACAGGTAGAGATGGAGTTGGTGGAGCAACAGGGTCATCAAAAGAACATACAGTAGATTCACTTAGTGAATGTGGAGCAGAAGTTCAAAAAGGGAATGCTCCCACTGAAAGAAAAATTCAAAGATTATTTAGAAATTCAAAAGTAGCTAAGATGATTAAAAGATGTAATGACTTTGGAGCTGGTGGAGTATCAGTTGCTATTGGAGAATTATGCAGAGGATTAGATATAGATTTAGATAAAGTTACAAAGAAGTATGAAGGATTAGATGGAACAGAACTTGCAGTTTCAGAATCACAAGAAAGAATGGCTGTAGTTGTAACAAAAGAAAATGCAGATGAATTTATTAAACTTTCAAATGAAGAAAATTTAGAAGCAACATTAGTAGCACATGTTACAGATACTGATAAGCTTAGATTATTCTGGAGAGGTAAAAAAATAGTAGATTTAGATAGAAGCTTTTTAGATACAAATGGGGCAAGTCAAAAAGTATCTGTTAAAGTTAGTGGACCAACTGAGTATCCATATGAAATTTCAGATGTTAATGTAAAAGATACATGGATAAATAACTTAAAAGATTTAAATATAACATCTCAAAAAGGATTAGTTGAGAGATTTGACTCAACTATTGGAGCAGGAACAGTAATTATGCCTTTTGGCGGTAAATATGCAAATACACCAGCTGAAGGAATGGCAGCTAAAATTCCTGTGCTTGGTGGAGAAAGTAAAGATGCAACAATAATGACATTTGGATTTAATCCATACTTAGGTACTTGGAGTCAATATCATATGGCATATTACTCAGTAATAGAATCAATAACAAAACTTTCAGCTATGGGTGGAGATTATAAAAAAGCTAAATTAACTTTTCAAGAGTATTTTGAGAAATTAGGTAAGGATAAAACAAGATGGGGTAAACCATTTTCAGCACTGCTTGGAGCTTATGAAGTACAAATGCAACTTGGAATTGCAGCAATTGGAGGAAAAGATTCAATGTCAGGAAGCTTTGGAGATTTAGATGTACCTCCAACATTAGTTTCATTTGCTGTTGGAGTTGAAAAAGCTAGTAAAATAATATCTCCAGAATTTAAGTGTGTAAATTCAAAATTAGTATTACTTAAAACTGAAAAGTTAGAAGATGGCACTATAGATATGAATAAGTTTAAAAAGAATTTAGAGGTTCTTTATAAATTAATAGGCGAAGAGAAAGTTATTTCAGCATCAGCAGTTAAATTTGGAGGGGTTTCTGAATGTTTAACTAAGATGTCACTGGGGAATAGAATAGGTGCTGAATTTAATAATTTAACTAAGGATGAATTATTTGGACTTAATTATGGAAGCTTATTATTAGAAGTTAAATCAGACATGGATATATTTAAGGAATTTAAAGAATGTTTATATAAAGAAGTAGGAAAAACAATAGAAGGTTCAGTGTTAATATCTAGAGAATATGACTTGGAATTAGATATTGAAAATTTAGAAGAAATATATGAAGAAAAATTAAGTAGTATATTTAAGATAAAAACTGAAGATATTTTAGGTAATGTAGAAACTGTTTTATATGATAAAAAAGAAGTTTCAGCCCCAGCTATTAAATTAGCTAAACCAAGAGTCGTAATTCCAGTTTTCCCAGGAAATAATTGTGAATATGACTGTAGAAGAGCTTTTGAAAAAGAGGGTGCTAAAGTATCAGAAGTAATATTTAGAAACATTACAAAAGAAGCATTAGTAGAATCCATAGAAAGACTTAAATCTGAAATAGATAAATCTCAAATAATCATGATTCCAGGAGGTTTTTCAGCAGGAGATGAACCAGATGGATCAGGTAAGTTTATAGCAACTGTATTTAGAAATGAGAAGATTAAAGAATCAGTAATGGAATTATTAAAGAATAGAGACGGATTAGCATTAGGTATTTGTAATGGCTTCCAAGCTTTAATTAAGTTAGGATTGGTACCTTATGGAGAAATTATTGATATAAAAGAAGATATGCCTACATTAACTTACAACAATATAAATAGACATATGTCTTCAATAGTTAGAACAAAGATAGTTTCAAACAAATCACCTTGGTTTAATGAAGTAAAGGTAGGAGATATACATTCAATAGCAATTTCACATGGAGAAGGAAGATTTGTTGCACCAGAAAGTTTAATAAAAGAATTAATAGCTAATGGTCAAGTAGCAACTCAATATGTGGATCTTCAAGGCGATGTGGCACTTAATATGCCATACAATCCAAATGGTTCTATGTATGGAATTGAAGGAATAACAAGCCTTGATGGAAGAGTGCTTGGTAAAATGGCTCATTCAGAAAGAATAGGTGAAGATTTATATAAAAATATTCCAGGAAACTTTGATCAAAAGATATTTAAATCAGGAGTTAATTATTTTAAATAAGAACGAAAGTTAAATATTTTAGTTGAATCATTTACTTAGAAAAGGATATAAATTTGGCACTAATAAATGCAAATTAAAAATATTTTGAGCATTGAGTTAATGAAGATTATAAAATGCCCAGAATTTAAGAATTTAAGAATTTAAGAATTTAAGAATTTAAGAATTAAGAATTTAAGAATTTAAGAATTTAAGAATTTAAGAATTAGGAGGATTAACTATGAAGGTAGCAATATTTTTTGGAAGTAAATCAGATACAGAAGTTATGAAAGGAGCTGCTAATGCATTAAAGGAATTTAATGTTGATTATAAAGCATATATCCTTTCAGCACATAGAGTTCCAGAAAAATTAGAAGAAACTATAAAAATGGTTGAAAGTAAAGGCTGTGAAGTAATAATTGCTGGTGCAGGACTTGCAGCACATTTGCCAGGAGTTATTGCATCAAAAACAATACTTCCGGTAATCGGAGTTCCTATAAATGCAGCGCTTAATGGATTAGATGCATTACTTTCAATAGTGCAAATGCCAAAGTCAATTCCAGTTGCAACTGTTGGAATAAATAATAGTTATAATGCAGGAATGCTAGCATTACAAATGTTAGCTTTAAAAGATGAGGATTTAAAAGAGAAATTAATTGAATTTAGAAATCATATGAAAAAGAATTTTATAGATGAAAATGGGGAAGGGGTAGAACTATAATGGAAAAATTAGAGATGTTATATGAAGGAAAAGCAAAACAAATATATGCAACAGATAAGGCAGATGAAGTAGTAATTTACTATAAAGATGATGCAACAGCATTTAATGGAGAAAAGAAAGGTCAAATTGCAGATAAAGGAGTAATGAATAATAAAATTACTTCAATCTTATTTGAACAATTAGAAAAACAAGGAATCAAAACTCACTTCATTAAGAAATTAAATGATAGAGAACAATTATGTAAAAAGGTTGAAATAGTTCCACTAGAAGTGATTGTAAGAAATGTTGCAGCTGGTAGCATGGCTAAAAGATTAGGCATTGAAGAAGGAACACCTCTTAAGACTACAGTATTTGAATTTTCTTATAAAGATGATGAATTAGGAGATCCATTAATTAATAGTTATCATGCAGTGGCAATTGGAGCTGCAACTTTTAAAGAAATAGACACCATTTTAGAGATGACAGCTAAAATTAATAACATATTAAAAGAAGCATTTGCAAAAGAAAATATTAACTTAATTGATTTTAAGATAGAATTTGGCAAATGCGCAGATGGAACTATTGTTTTAGCAGATGAAATTTCACCTGATACATGTAGATTTTGGGATGCAACTACAGGAGAAAAATTAGATAAAGATAGATTTAGAAGAGATTTAGGTAATGTAGAAGATGCTTATATTGAAATCTTAAAGAGAATATCTAAATAATAGTTAATGAACAATGGCGATGAACTGTCAATTATCCATTAATTAAGTTAAGAAAGGAATATGTAGATGACGAATTCAGAGTTTGAATTAATTATAGATCCGAGCTTGGATAAATTTAAAGATGAATGTGGTGTTTTTGGAGTTTATACTAATAAGCCACTAGATGTTGCGTCAATGACTTATTATGGTCTTTATGCACTTCAACATAGAGGTCAAGAAAGTGCAGGAATTGCAGTAGCTGATGGAGAAAAAATAGAAATGCATAAGGGGCTAGGATTAATTACAGATGCATTTAAACATGAAGATTTAGAAAAGTTAAAAGGCCATATAGCTATAGGACATGTAAGATATTCAACAGCTGGTGGAAAAGGAATAGAAAATGCTCAACCAATACTTACTACTTCTAAAATAGGCTCAATTGCAATGGCTCATAATGGAAATTTAGTTAATGATGATGTTATAAGAGAATTACTTGAGGATGCTGGGCAAATTTTTCATACATCAAGTGACTCTGAAGTAATAGCTTGTCTTATAGCAAGAAGTGCAAAAAAAGGTCTTACAAAGGCTGTAGTTGATGCAATATCTGCTATAAGAGGGTCATTTGCATTAACAATTATGTCAACAGATAAATTAATAGGGGCTAGAGATCCTCATGGAATCAGACCACTTTCACTTGGAAAGATTGATGAAGGATACGTATTAACATCAGAAAGTTGTGCTTTAGATGCAATAGGTGCTGAACTTGTAAGAGATATTGAACCTGGGGAAATTGTTATTATAGATGAAGAAGGAATTCATTCTTATAAATATTCTGAAAATACAGTATGTCAAACTTGTGCTTTCGAATATATTTATTTTGCAAGACCTGATTCTAAAATTGATGGACTAGAGGTTCATACTTCAAGAGTTAGAGCAGGAGAACAATTATATAAAGAACATCCCATAGATGCTGATTTAGTAATTGCAGTTCCAGATTCAGGAATTCCGGCGGCTATAGGATATGCTAAAGCTTCAGGAATTCCTTATGATACAGGATTTATTAAAAATAGATATGTAGGAAGAACATTTATATCACCTTCTCAAGAAATTAGGGAAAGAGCAGTTGCTGTTAAATTAAATCCACTAAAAGTAAATATTGAAGGCAAAAGGGTAATTTTAATTGATGATTCTATTGTAAGAGGAACAACTTCGAAGTATTTGATAGAATCACTTAAGCGTGCTGGAGTTAAGGAAATAAGCTTTTTAATAGCATCACCAAGCGTTAAATATCCATGTCATTTTGGTATAGATACACCATATCGAAGTGAACTTATTGCAGCCAATAATTCAGTAGAAGAAATAAGAGATATTATTGGAGCTGATTACTTAGGATACTTAAGTGAAGATGGTGTAAAAGAAAGTTGTAGAGGTAAAAAAGGATTTTGTATGGGATGCTTTAATGGAATTTATCCAGTAGCTACACCAATTGAAACACCAAATCAGTTTGAAAGGTAGGATTAAATATGATTACTTACAAAGAAGCAGGAGTTAATATAGAAGAAGGTTATAGATCAGTAAAGTTAATAAAAGAATATGCAGCTAAGACTATGAGTGAATATGTATTAAATGGTCTTGGAAGTTTTGCAGGTATGGTTGAACTTCCATCAGGATATGAAAAACCAGTGCTAGTTTCAGGAACAGATGGTGTTGGAACAAAATTAGAAATAGCATTTAAAAATAAAAAATATGATACTGTTGGAATTGACTGTGTTGCTATGTGTGTAAATGATATTTTATGTCATGGAGCAAAGCCATTATTTTTCTTAGATTATATTGCTTGTGGAAGACTTGAAGCAGAAGTGGCTTCTGATTTAGTTAAGGGAATTTCAGATGGATGTATTCAATCTGATTGTGCTTTAATTGGTGGAGAAACAGCAGAAATGCCAGGATTTTATGATGAAGGCGAATATGATATGGCAGGTTTTGCAGTAGGAATAGTTGATAAAGATAAGATAATAAATGGTAGCAATATTAAAGAAGGAGATAAACTAATTGGAATTGCATCTTCTGGAATACACTCTAATGGGTACTCATTAGTAAGAAAGATTTTCACAGATTTAAATGAAGATTTTAATGGTGAGGAAGTTTGGAAAACATTAATTACTCCAACTAAGATTTATGTTAAGCCCATACTTAGTTTACTTGAAAACTTTGATATTAAAGGTATGGCACATGTAACTGGTGGAGGATTTATTGAAAATGTTCCAAGAATGTTTAATGGTAGAGAATTAACTGCTGTAATTAATAAAAATTCATATCCGCTTCCAAATATATTTGAAAGAATCATTGAAAAAGGTGTAGATAAAGAGCATATGTATAATACTTTTAATATGGGTATTGGATTTGTTCTTGCAGTAAATGAAGAGGATGTTGAGCCTATAATAAAAGATTTAATCGCAATGGGCGAAAAAGCTTATGAAATAGGTCATGTAACATCTGGAGGTGAAGGTGTTTGTTTAAAATAGCAGTTTTAGTTTCAGGTGGTGGAACAGACCTTCAATCTATAATAGATTCAGTGAAAAATAAAGAAATAGAATGTAGCATAGAAATGGTCATTGGAAGTAAAGATGGAATATATTCATTAGAAAGAGCTAAGAATCATAATATACCTACTTATGTTGTAAGCAAAAAAGATTATAAGGATAAATCTTCAGAGAAAATTTTAGAATTAACTAAAGGAAAAGTTGATTTGATTGTTCTTGCAGGATATTTATCAATATTAGATGGAGATATATTAAAAGAATTTAATAACAAAATAATTAATATTCATCCATCGTTAATTCCAGCTTTTTGTGGACCCGGAATGTATGGGTTAAAAGTTCATGAGGCAGTTATAAAAAGTGGAGTTAAATTTTCAGGATGCACAGTTCATTTTGTAAATTCTGAAGTTGATGGAGGTGCAATACTACTTCAAGATATTGTACCAGTTTATTTTGAAGATGATTCTGAAAGTCTTCAAAAGAGAATATTAGAAAAAGAACATATATTATTGCCAAAAGCAATTAAGTTAATTAGTGAAGGTAAAGTTGAAATTGTTAATGGTAGAACTAATGTAGTTGATTTATAAAAATAGGATGTATTTTAGAATAGGGTTGTTATATATAAGTAAAAGTTGATTGAGTAATTATAACAATTTACCTATTACATATATCAACAAATATAACTTTAATAAATGAGGGTGGTTTTTATGAAAAAGAGAGCTTTAATAAGTGTTTTTAATAAAGATGGAGTTTTAGATTTTGCCAAGTTTTTAGTCTCTAAAGATGTTGAGATAGTATCAACTGGTGGTACTTACAAATACTTAAAAGAAAATGGTATTGATGTAATTGAAATTAATGAAGTTACTAATTTTCCAGAAATGCTAGATGGTAGAGTTAAAACATTACATCCTTTAGTTCATGCTGGTATCCTTGCAATAAGAGATAATAAAGAACATATGAAAGTATTAGAAGAAAGAGAAATTCATACAATAGATTATGTTGTAGTTAATCTTTATCCTTTCTTTGAAAAAGTGAAAGAAGATTTAACTTTTGAAGAAAAAGTTGAATTTATAGATATTGGTGGTCCTACAATGCTTAGAGCTGCAGCTAAAAACTTTCAAGATGTAGTTGTAATTTCAAACATAGATGATTATGAAGTTGTTAAAAATGAAATAGAAAATCATGGGCAAGTATCTTTAAAGACAAAGAAAAAGTTAGCAGGTAAAGTATTTAATCTTATGAGTGCATATGATGGTGCTATTGCAAACTTTATGTTAGCTGATGAAGAAGAATATCCAGAATATCTTTCAGTTTCATATAAGAAAATGCAAGACTTAAGATATGGTGAAAATTCTCACCAAAGTGCTGCTGTTTATTCATCAACAATGGTTCATGGAGCTATGAATACTTTTGAAACTTTAAATGGTAAGGAACTATCATACAATAATTTTAAAGATGTTGATATAGCATGGAAATGTGCCAATGAATTTGAAAAGCCAGCATGCTGTGCATTAAAACATAATACACCATGTGGGGTAGCAACTGGTGAAAATTCTTATGAAGCTTATATGAAAGCATATGAAGTAGATCCAACTTCAATATTTGGTGGAATTATTGGATTTAATAGAAAAGTGGATAAGAAAACAGCAGAAGAAATGGTGAAAATATTCTTAGAGGTTATAGCAGCACCTGATTATGATGAGGATGCTTTAGAAGTATTAAAAACTAAGAAGAATTTAAGGGTACTTAAGTTCCACAATACTCCAAAGGCTGAGAAGTGCATGGTAACAGTTGATGGGGCAATACTAGTGCAAGATGAAGATAATAAACTTATTGATGAAATTAAAGTAGTAACTGAAAAGAAACCAAGTGATGAAGAGATGGAAGACTTATTATTTGGAATGAAGGTAGTTAAATATGTTAAATCTAATGCAATTGTTGTTGCACATAATGGAATAGCATTAGGTATTGGAGGAGGTCAAGTAAATAGAATTTGGCCAACAGAAGATGCATTAAGAAGAGGTAAAGGAGCTACAATATTAGCTTCAGATGCATTCTTCCCATTCAGAGATGTTGTTGACAAAGCAGCTGAAGGTGGAATTAAAGCAATAATTCAACCAGGTGGTTCTATGAGAGATCAAGAGTCTATAGATGCTTGCAATGAACATGGAATAGCAATGGTATTTACAGGACTTAGACACTTTAAACACTAGATTAAGTTTTTAAACAGCATTGATATTGTAGTATAAATTTCAATGCTAATTCGCAATTATACTGCAATATTAATTGTTATAAAGAATAGTCATATATGATTTGGAGTTTTAGGAGGAAGGTTATATGAAACTACTTTTAATTGGATCTGGTGGAAGAGAACATGCTTTAGCTTGGAAACTTGGAAAGAGTCAAAAGGTTGAAAAAATATTTGTAGCACCAGGTAATGGCGGTACTGCAACTCATGATAAATGTGAAAATGTAAATATAAGTGATATAGATGAATTAATAGATTTTGCTAAAAAAGAATCTATTGATATAACAATAGTAGGACCAGAAGATCCATTGACTAAGGGAATAGTTGATGAATTTAAGAAAGAAAACTTAAAGATTTTTGGGCCAGCGAAAGATGGAGCAATGCTTGAAGGTAGCAAAAGTTTTTCAAAAGATTTTATGAAAAAGTATGGTGTAAAAACAGCAGAATACGCTACATTCACTAATGTTAATGAAGCATTAGAATATTTAGAAACTTGTACTTATCCAACTGTTGTAAAAGCAGATGGTCTTGCAGCAGGAAAAGGTGTTATAATCTGTGAAAACAAAGAAGAAGCAATAGGTGCTGTTAATACGTGTATGGTTGATGATGTATTTAATGGTGCGGGGCAAAAGATTGTTATTGAAGAATTTTTAGAAGGCGTTGAAGCTTCTATACTTTCAATAACTGATGGGAAAACTATAATTCCATTTTTATCAGCTAAAGATCATAAGCAAATATTTGATGATGGAAAAGGACCTAATACTGGTGGAATGGGAGTTTTAGCGCCTAATCCTTATGTGACAGAAGAAGTTTTATTAGATTTTAAAGAAAACATAATGAATAAAACATTAGTTGGAATAAAAGAAGAAGGCTTTGACTTTAAGGGGATTATATTCTTTGGTCTTATGATAACTAAAAAAGGAACATATCTTTTAGAATACAATGTTAGAATGGGTGATCCAGAAACTCAATCAGTTCTTTATTTAATGGAAAGTGATCTTTTAGAAGTAATTGAAGCAGCATTAAATGAAGAATTAGATAAAGCTCAGATTAAGTGGAATAAAGGGGTATGTATAAATGTAGTTTTAGCGTCTAATGGATATCCTAATAAATTCAATAAAGGGTATGAAATAAATATAGATGAAAAAATTAAGGATAAGGTATTCTTAGCCGGAGCAAAATACGAAGATAAAATCTTAAAGACAAGTGGTGGCAGAGTTTTATCAGTTATTGGCTGCGGAGAAAATGTTGAAGAAGCTAGAAAAGAAGCTTATTTAAATATTAATAAAGTTACATTTAAAGGGGCATATTGTAGAAAAGATATAGGAATTTATAAGTAAATATTAATTATAGAAAGTTTATTTAAACGTTCATAATGATTAAGAAAAGGTTACAACAGGATTTTGTTGTAACCTTTATTTTTGTGTTAATATTTATTATTTGCAATCATATTGAATAAGTTTTTCTTTATATAAATCACAAAAATCTAAAAATTCATCTGTAAGAGGCATTCCTCCTATTTGATGAAAATTTGGATCAGTCATTAAATTTTTAGCATATTCTTTCATTTTATCTATGAATGGAAGAAAAGCAGTTGTATTATTTGAGGTAAAATCTGGTACATCTATGCCATCATTTTTCATCGCATCTTTTATTATGGCATATAGAACTGAGTTGTCACCAACCTCTCCTTGATTAGCCTCTTTAAAAGCATCATAAGCTTTTTTTGTATTAATAACATTAAAATTGGTTTCATTAATTTCAATTGAATCAGTAGTATTATTAACAGTACTTTTATTATCTAAATCAGATAAATCATTTTTATAAAAATTAGAATTAATTATATTTTTGTAATTTAAATTATTATTTATTTCCATAAGAATCTCCTTTGATACAAAGTAATTTATAAATATATAATCGAAAAGGAAATAAAAAACTTAATAGTAAAAAAATAAATAATTATGTTGAAATTTTATTGTTAGTAGTTTAATATTTAAAAAGTAAAAAAAAGTATAAAATACAAAAAATTATACTTTGCATATAAGAAAGGATTTTTTGAAAATGAAAAATAATACAAGAAAACTAATATCATTAATTTTATTTTTTGTAATGGGATTGACTTTTACAAAATATGAATATGCATATGCATATGTGGATAATTCATCAAATTGGGGATTTGGAATTGTAACAGTAGCAAATGCAGAGAGAATGTATTTAAGTAATAATACATTTGCGTGTAAAACAGCTAAAAAACAAGATGTTTCAGGTTCAGGAAAAATATATGATGTACAAACCAAGGAAATTGCAATTACAACTAATCTTATAAATGAATTTTACAGTAGTTACTATGTAAATGTTGATGGAGGATTTATTGGAGAATCAAATGATCAAGATGTTTTTTATGATAGTAAGCAAATCGGTAGAAATAATTACACTACAATTATAATTAAAAATTTAACTCCTGGAAAACATAAAATTTCTGTTAAATCAGATAAACCTTTTAACATATCTGGAGGTCCAATTCAAAAGGAAGATTTTCTTTATGTAAATATTCCAGTAGTTGAAGATGAACAAATAAAAAAATCTATTGAACAAATAAAAAGTGGTAATGCTAAATTAAGCGATTATACAATTGTAGGTGTTGATAAGGATAGAATAAGTGATTTAAATTTATTAAATGCCAAGATTAAAGATAAAGACTTAAATGCAGGAAATGTACAACAAACCACTATTGACATATTAAATTCAATAAAAAAAGAATTAAATGAAAATGATGCTTGTAAAACTATAAATTCAGGAAATGGAACTTTAAATTCATACAAAACAATAGGAATTGAGATAAAATCAGATGTTTTAAAATCAATTAATTCTGAAATAATAAAATCAAAAAATAACAAAAATGCTAATTTAACTGTGGACGAAATAATAAATGTTGTTAACGCAACTTTAAAGAATATAGATGAAGCTAATGAAAGAATAAATCAAGGACAAGCTAAATTAAATGATTATATTTTAGTAGGAGCAGTTAATGTAACAGATTCAAATTTACTTGACATAAATGATGGAGTAAAAGGAAAAGACAATACTACATTAAGTAAATTACAAGGAAACATAAATACAATTTTTAATGCATTAAAATATATAAATCAAGGTAATACTAGTTTAAGCAATTATAATATATTAGGTATAACATCAGTAAACTCTAAAAATATTAATGAATTAAGTAAAGTTATAGTAGCAAAAAAAAATAAAAAAGGACAAGACTTAACAAAAGAAGAAATTAACAATATTATAGTTAAACTACCTGATATGATAAGTGGAGCATTTAAAGAAATAAATTTAGGCCAAGGAACATTAGAAGATTATCAATTAGTAGGAGCATCTAATGTAACAGATATAAATTTAGTAGATGTAAACTGGTATGTAAAAGGAAAAGATAATAGCACATTAAAGAAATTACAAGAAAATATAAACTTAATAAAAAATGCGCTTAGTTATATAAATGGTGGAAATGCAAGTATAAGTAATTATGAATCATTAGGAATAAAAACAGTAAATTCAAATAATGCATCTGCAATAAAAACTGCAATATTAACAGCTAAAAAAGCAAAAGGAAATAACTTAACAAAAGCAGAGATAGAAAAAGTAGTATCAGAAGCCTTAAACAATGTAAGTAAT
>NZ_JAVJAN010000050.1:0-18386 GCF_031344075.1 Clostridium aquiflavi | reverse complement strand
TTTGTAAAAAAAGAGCAAGGTATATTTTTATCCCTTGCTCTTTGTGACAATTTCAATGTCATTTTGTTAACTAAATGACATTGGCTAATTGCCACCTCTTTTTTATCCCCATAATTTTTTTTCAAACATTTTGATAGGCATAGGTTTATCAAAAAGATATCCTTGAGCCATATCACAACCAATCTCAGTTAAAAAATCTGCCTGTTCCTTTGTTTCAATACCTTCCGAAATTACTATTATATTTAAATCTTGAGCCATTTTAACTATATTAGAGATTATTACTTTTTCCTTTGAATTTATAGCTGAATTAGGAAAAAATTCTTTATCTAATTTTAAAACATCAATAGGTAAATCTTTTAAAAGATTTAATGATGAATATCCAGAACCAAAATCATCAATAGAACAAGTAAATCCAAGAGCTTTTAACTTAATAATTGCATTAAGTAAAACTTGAATATTATCAAAAAATATACTTTCAGTTAACTCAAGTTCTATTAGGTTAGTCGGAACGTTATATTTTTCTGTCAATTTTTTTAATCTAGGAATAAAGTCACTATCATTTATATGAGACCTAGACACATTTAAAGAAATAGGTATAACTTTTTTACCTTCTTGTATCCATGAATTCATTTTTTTAAATACCTCTTCATAAACATAAAAATCTAATTCAATTATAAAACCATTCTTTTCAAATAAAGGAATGAATTCATTTGGTGGTATAAGTTTTTTACTTGGGCTCATCCACCTTACCAAAGCTTCAGCTCCAACTATTGTTTGAGTTGGAAGGTCAATTTTAGGTTGCAAATATACTAAAAATTCGTTATTTTCAAGTGAAGAAAACATTAAATTTTCAATTTCTTTCTCTTTGGTAATTTTTAAATGCAATTCATGGTCATACAAAGCATATTTACTTTTATGAGATCCTTTAATTGTTTTTCGTGCAATATTGGCACGATCTATCATTAAAGATAAGTCTGTATCTTCTGAGTTTATTAAATATACACCACATATAACTGGAATTTTTAAATTATTAAAATGTATTTTTTGAACTTCTATGAAATTTTCATTAAAATTCTTAAATCTATTTTTTAAAGATTCTAGATTATCATATTTTAATAATATAATAAAATTATCTGCAGAAGCTCTGCAAATTAATTCTCCAGCAAACAAGAATGAAGAAACAAAGTGTGCAAAATGGACTAAAACTTTATTTCCAATAGCGTATCCAGAAGTTTCATTTATATATTTAAATTTATTAATATCACAATAAATAAGAGCAAACTTAGTATAAGATACATTTGTTAGTAAGTTTTTTGCAAGCACCTCAAATTTAGCTAAAGTGAGAGCACCTGTTAAAGTATCTTTTGAAGTTATTCTATCAATAAAATTAGTTACATTAGAAAAACAAATTAAGTTTGCTTTATTGTCTAATGATAAATTTATTTCAGAAGCAGTAGTACTAATCCAACCTTTTAAAAAACTATTATAAAATTCTATTGTGTTGCTACGAATATCCTTTTTATAGAGGTCAGTAAGAGGGCAGTATTTACAAGGAATATCACTATTACCAATAACTTTATAACATACATCCCCAACTCGAGCATTAGGATATAGATCTTGGGTATTAGGACTAAGATATATAAGCTTATATGAATTTGGTTTTAACATGTAAGTATATAAACTCTGATTTTTAGCAACAGCTTGGGTTAAAAGTTTTTCACTTTCTAAAAGTTCCTTAGTACGCATATTCAAAAGATAAGAACCTATTATTTTAGTTATTGAAGTAAAAGATTCAATTTCAAAGTCTGTCCATACATGGTTTTCATAGCAGATATCAAAGCAAACACATCCTTTAAATTTACCATTATCAAGAATTGGACTTTGAAAAATAGATTTACTTTTAAGTGATGCATATAGCTTACTTAATTTATTAGGTAAATTATATGTATAAATATTTGAACAATTCAAATTACCGTTTTTATAAAAATTAATCAAATAAGTTTTCAAATTATTAAATTCCAAGTTCTGCATGATATACTTTGAAGGCAATATATTATTATCACACCATTCATAAGTGGTTCCAAGCAATGTATCATTATCAGAAGTTTCTAAGATACTTATACGACTTAATTTAAATGAAGTACCTATTTTAGCTAAGATTAAATTTATTGCACTATTAACATCTTTTGTTTCGGACATTATATCAAAAACATAATTACAAAAGTTATTTTCGAATCCATGAATAAATCGTCTATAACTTTCATTTTCAGTATAATAATTAAGTAAATGATCTTCATTTTTATTAGAAGAATTTAATTTAGGATTAAATAGTTCAAACTTATTTTTTCCATTATTTTTTGAACTATAAAGGGCTTTATCAGCTTTTTTAAATAGTTCATCATACGTAGTTCCATGAGTAGGGTATATAGATATACCTATACTACATGAGATTTTAAAATCGTTATTTTCTCCAGTATAAATGTCTTTAAAAACATTACAAAGATCATTTGCTTTTTGAGCTATTAATTCATAGGAACCAATATTTTTTATAAAAATTATAAATTCATCTCCACCAATACGTCCTACAATGTCGGATTCTTTAAAAACCTTTTTTATACTAGATGAAACTTCAGAAAGAACAGAATCACCAAACATATGACCTAAGTTATCATTTACCGCTTTAAAATTATCAATATCAATAATCATAAGTGCATGATATTTTTCTTTAGCAACTGTAGTAATATATTTTTCAATTAGAGACTTAGTAACCACTTTGTTGTAAACTTTAGTAAGTGGATCAAGTTGTGCTTTTAATTTTAAAGCTTCATTTTCTCTTTTTTCTTTATCTATATTTACTATATTTCCAATTGCCTTAATTGGTTTTTTATCATCAAACAATATAGTTGCTTGCACTTTAAACCATGTGTATAAATTATTAATACCATTAATTCTAAGATCTGTTGTAATAAAATCTTTTCCAGATGAAAGGGATTTCATTAGATTTAAGAATTTAGGTATATCTTCTTTATAAATTAGATTACTGTTTATTGTTTCATAAACAAAATTAGGTATATTGTAATCTTTTCCAGTAATATTAGTATATTTAATTGAATAAACCATTTTACAAGTTAGAATATCATAATCAAATAATATATTGTTTGATTGTTCAGCAATTATTTTATAACGTTTTTTTTCTAATTCTAAATCATGTTGTATTTGCTTAGATTCGGTAATATCAACAAGTATACAAAGAAATTCAGGCAAATTTTTATCAGTAATAAATTTATGACCACTTAGTAAAATCCAAATTGTTTCTCCGTTTTTTTTCTGTAATTTTATTTCTACTTTTATACCATTATTAATAGATGTATTATGTAACAAGGGGTCTGTTAATTTAACTAAATCTTCTTTATTAATAATTTTAATAACTTGATTATTCATTAAATCTTTAAATTCTTCACGCGTATATCCTATTAACTTATAAAATCCATCATTTGCATAATTAATTGAAAGAAATTCATCACAAGAAATAGTAGCCACTCCATCATCAATACTATTTGTTATGTGTTCAATTTTTATAGTTTTATCTTCTATAATTTTTTGTAAAAGATTATAACTATATTTCCCCATACTTTCAGGGAAAAATTCATTATGTTTTTGTGTAGTATCTGCAACAGAGTTATGAATATGGCATATTTTAAATTTATCATTAACTAATTTACACAATAAGGTTAATCTGGTGGGAACTTTAATTAATGTTTTATTTTCTAAACTACTTTTGTAAGTTACTTCTCCAAATACTAAAACAACCTTATTAGAAATAACAATAGTGTGATACTGTTCTTCTTCAATTTGAAATTTAAGATTACTAGTTTTCTTTTCAAGCTCAAAAAGTCTTAAAGCATCATCTATGTTAGTACAGATATCTTTAGCACCAGTACCAATCCAAGATATACTACTTTCGTCCATATTTTTCAGGATAATTTCAAAGTTTCGTTCTATAAAGTAAGTGTGTACTATTTTTTTAGCGAATATTTCTGCTTGTTGAACAAGTTTGTCCATAATATAGGCCTCTCTTTCACACAAATAAATCTATATAGTAAATAATAATGCTTTTTTTAATATAAAAAATTAAAATTAAATTAGTCTATAACAACTTATAGTATAGCATATTATAAGTTTTAGGAAAATATTATAATAAAAACACTTTTATGTTAATTTATGACCTTATAAGATGCTTATTTAAGAAATATTATACATTAATGTATATATGAGTTGAATTTAGAAAAGTATTGGGTAAATCAAATAAAAAATAATATAAAACTATTGATGAATATTGTAAAAATAATTAAAATATTATGGAAAGTAACTCAATGTTTGCTACTATATATGATATAATTATTTCTAACATATTAAATTATTAAAATAGTAATATTGTTTTAATACAAATGACAAAAGACATTAATAATTGACTTAAGGGGAGAAAAAATAGGTGAAAAAAAGATATCTAACTAAGATAATACTGACTTCTTTAACAATTACCATGTTATTAAGTTTAAATTCAGTAACTGCATATGCTGCATGGCAAAAAGATTCACAAAATAAGTGGAGCTGGCTTGAAAATGATACTAAAGCAACTGGATGGAAAAATATTGATAATTCTTGGTATCATTTTGATGCCAATGGTATTATGAATACGGGATGGTTAAAAGATAATGATGGAAAATGGTATTACTTATTAACTAGTGGAACATTGCAAGTAGGATGGTTTAAGGATAATGATAATAAGTGGTATCACCTATCTAGAAGTGGGGCTATGGATATAGGATGGCTTAAGGATGAAAATAATAAATGGTATTATCTTTCAAATAGTGGTGTCATGCTTACAGGATGGTTAAAAGATAAAAATGAGAAATGGTATTACTTATCAAATGATGGATCAATGGATACGGGTTGGTTAGAATATAATAGTAATATTTATTATCTTAATTCTAGTGGTGAGATGGTAACTGGAAAATTAACAATTGATGGAGAGATATATATTTTTTCTGAAAGTGGTCAATTAATAAGTAAAGAAATATCTAATTCAATTGAAAGTGATGGGACAAGTACTGATGAAATTAGAAAAGGATATGTTATAACAGAAAGTTCACCATTAAATGTAAGAGAAGAACCATTAGCTTCATCAAATATATTAGGAACTGTACCTAAAAAAAGTAAAGTAAAGGTTATAGGAAATGAAGTAAATGGTTTCTATAAAATTTCATATGATAATTTGACCGGATGGTCAAGTAGTGAATGGATAAAACTTATAAGCGATGAAGATGATATAATAGATGATGATTTAAATGAAGAATTAAACGTAGAGCTTGGCGAAGAAAGAACAGGACCACCGTCTCTAGATAATAAATATTATTATTCAAATAATAATATATTTTATAAAGTAAAACTTTCACCACCATTTTTAAAAGATGATGGAAGTCCTATAGTAGGAAACTGCACATGGTATGCATGGGGACGTATATGGGAACTTACTGGACAAGCACCAATTGATGCAAAATTCCTAGGAAATGGATATGAATGGTGGCAATCTAATCTTGATACGGGTAAATATAAAACGGGAAATAAACCTAGAGTAGGAGCTTTAGCAGTATGGAAACCATCTTTAGCAGGTTCAGGTGGATTTGGTCATGTTGCAGTAATTGAAAAAATAGAAAATAATAAAGTATATATATCAGAATCATCTTGGCATGGATCACTGTTTAAATATAGAGAACTATATAATACACAAGATTTATACGGATATATATATTTAGATGAACCAAATTATTAATAAGAACATAATAAAGTGCTCTAACTATATTTTTAAATTTAGTTAGAGCATTTTATCATATTATTTTTAGGCTATGTTTTAAAATCTTTTTTTGTTAGCTAAGTAGTTTTTATGAATTGCATTAAAGAAAAAATTGGTGATTTTTTCATTAGTTTTATCATCATCATTTACTTTATTTGAGATATTGCTATAATAAGTCTTAGGTTTTTTAAAATTTTCTTTATTTCTTAATGGTATTACTTTTGCTTCACTTCTAATCAGTTTATTACCGTCTTTTATAGTAGTTGATTTTATGTTATTTTTATATTTAATATACATTAATTCCATGCCTACTTAACCTCTCAATATCATAATTTTTACTTATGATTTAATATATGTCGCTTATTTTTAAAATATACATAATAATTCAATGTTATGTTAATTTTTTGATATTATAGTATAATAAGTATATTAAGGTAATTAAGGGGATCAATGAGAAATGGAATTTGGAGCCAAAGTTGTTAATGGGAAAATAATAATAGTAGATAAGGTTGATAAAGAACTAAGTTCTATAGTTAATCAGCCTATAACCATAAAAGTATGTAACAATATAGAATTATATATCAACAAAAAACGTTGTAAGGTAAATAATGTTTATGAAGTTACATCAAATGATGAAATAGAATGTAAACGTGTAAGTACAGAGGAAGTAAGAGAAGCTGTAGTTAATATATCAAAAAATAAAATGAAGGCTTTTATGACAGTAAATTATGCACCTAAAATAGAATATGGTCTTAAAGATAAACAATGTTTTTTAAACTTAGCTTTAACTACTGAAGTAATAAGTGAAAAATATCCAGAGCCTTTTAGTATAATGGAGTTAAAGAATATATTAAAAGAAAAGAGAGTTATATATGGTATAAATGAAGAAGCTTTAAAAATTGTATCAGAAAATAAAGGAAAAGAAATTATTGTTGCTCAAGGGCAAGAGCCTATAACAGATATACCATCTGAAATAAAACCTTTATTTATACAAACTAAAATGTTTTTCCCAGATATTGATTCACAAGAGAAAGTGGATTATAAAAATTTATTTAGAATTTCAAATGTGAAAGCTGGAGATAAAATAGCTGAAATAATTCCAGAAGTTCTTGGAAAAGATGGTATAAATGTATTTGGGCAAATTGTAAAAAAGGACTATATAAGGAATGAACCAATAAAAACATCTAAAGGGTGTAAGATAGAAAATAATGATGTTATAGCATTAATAGATGGGAAAGCACACATATTAAATAGAAGCATTGGAGTTAATCCAGTGTATTCTGTAGAAAGTGTAAATATGGAAACGTGCAATATTGCTTTTTATGGTGATATTGAAGTTTATAATAGCGTTGATGATCACATGAGTGTTAATGCTGGTGGTGCCTTAGATGTAAGCCATAATGTAAATACATCTAATGTAGTTACAGGAGGGGAGATTACGATTTTAGGAAGTGCAATTAGCTCTAAGATTTTATGTGGTCAAATTGATATGCAAAAAAAAGATTATTCGCAGTTATTAAACTTATATAAGAAAAATATTTCATCAATAATTAGTATTATGAAACAAGCAAATTTAGAAAATATGAAAATGGATTTTAGAACAACACTAAACTTAGTAATAGATACTAAGTTTAAAGACTTTAAAAAGATATCTTTAGATATAGTATCAACTAATATAAAAAATAAAATAAGATATAACAAACTAGTGGATCTAATTAGAGATAAGGTTCTTATGAATGGTATGCTTGATTTACATTCTATGAGACAATTAAATAATTTTAATAATATATTAGATAATGAATTAGAATACTATAATAAAAATATTATAGTGCCTTTAGATGTAAAATTGAATTATTGTCAAGATTGCTATATAAAATCCACAGGAAATATTATAATAAATGGTAATGGAGAATATACTTCTTATTTAAATGCTATGAAAGATATAATATTTGCTAAACCTAATTCAGTTGCTAGGGGTGGATTGTTAGACGCACAAGGCAATATAAGTGCAGGAATTGTAGGAAGTAGTGCTTGTGTAGCTACAGCTTTAAAAGTTCCTAAGTCTGGACGAATAAGTGCTACAATTGCTTATCCAAATACAAAGTTTTGCTTTGGAAATTCTACATTAATATTAGAAGAAAAACTTGAAAATATTAATGTGTATTATGATGAACATTTTAGGAGTATTGAAATTTCTAAATCAGCATATAGTAAAGTTGAAAAATATAGTTAAATTAAGATTATATATTAATCTTATTTAGAGTAAAATATTGAAGAAAAGTAATATTTAGATGATAATAATTATATAAAGCAAAATGAAAATACAATAATTATTCCGCCATTGCATTTGGAAAGAGTGCATGGCTAAAAAAATCGACAGTTCTAAAGTCGCCTTGGCGATTTTGTTCTATAATGTTATAACTATATTATTAAGAGAGAAGGTAATTAAATGAAAGCTTATGAACGTTTATTAAACTATGCCAAGGTGTATACTACATCAGATGAAAATTCATTAACACATCCAACAACCAAGAGACAATTTGATTTAGCTAATTTACTTGTAGAAGAAATGAAGGCACTTGGTATTGAGAATGTTAGATGTGATGAGAATTGTTATGTTTACGGATTTATTCCAGCAACTAAAGGTTATGAAGACAAAAAGAGTATAGGACTTATAGCTCATATAGATACAGCACCAGCTGCATGTGGAGAAAATGTAAAACCACAAATAATTGAAAATTATGATGGAGGAGATATTATATTAAAAGGAAATAATAGCGTATTATCTCCCAAAAGATTTCCACATCTAAAAACTTTAAAAGGAAGAACTGTCATTACAACTGATGGAACAACACTTCTTGGAGCAGATGATAAAGCTGGTATTGCTGAAATACTTACTGCATGTGAAATTATAATGAATGACAATATACCTCATGGAAAGATCTGTGTAGGTTTTACACCGGATGAAGAAGTGGGTCAAGGTGCCGATCTTTTTGATGTTAAGAATTTTGGAGCAGATTTTGCTTACACAATTGATGGTGGAATAGAAGGCGAAATAGCGTATGAAAATTTTAATGCAGTAGGTGCAAAAATAGAAATAAGTGGAGTATCTGTTCATCCAGGAAGTGCTAAAAACACTATGATAAATGCTTTAAATGTAGCAATAGAATTTAATTCTATGTTACCGGCTTGTGAAAGACCTGAATACACAGAAGGGTATGAAGGATTTTATTATTTAGAAAAATTAAGTGGAAACACAGATAATGCTAGTATGGAATATATATTACGTGATCATGATGCAGAAAAAATTCAAGTTAAAAAGTCTATGATGAAATTAGTTGAAAAACTTCTTAATGAAAAGTATGGAGAAGGAACAGTTAAAGTAACATTAAAGGAGCAGTATAGAAATATGGTTGAACTAGTAAAACCTTGTTTCCATTTAATAGATAATGCAATAGAAGCTATGAAAGACTTAAATGTTACTCCAATTGTTGAACCAATTAGAGGTGGAACAGACGGTGCAAGATTAAGTTATATGGGACTTCCATGCCCCAACTTAGGAACTGGTGGATTTGCATATCATGGTGAATTTGAACATATAACAGTTGAAGGCATGGATATTTGTACAAATATAATAATAGAAATATTAAAAAGATACGCCGAGGAATAATTAAATTTTATTCTCTGGTTATGTTTAAATGAATGTTGATATATGCGTAAGCAAAGGTAGATGGAGTAATTAGAAGAACAAGGTGGCGTAGCTACTTTGTTCTTAATATGATACTTTAGAATAAAAGATAGGCATGGAGGAAATTGGGGATGGCAAAGGTTGTTGAAGTTAAGGGCATAAAAATAGGTCATGGTATACCTAAGATATGTGTTCCTATTATAGGCATAACAAGTAAAGAAATATTAGAAGAATCAAGAAGTTTAAAAGATTTAAATTTAGATATAGTTGAATGGCGTGTTGATTTTTATGAGTATGTTGATAATATAGAAAAAGTAAAAGATACTCTTTTAAAATTGACGAAAGCTTTAAATGGTATACCAATTCTTTTTACGTTTAGAAGTAAAAAAGAAGGAGGAGAAAAAGAAATTGCTATTGAATATTACATAAAATTAATTCATGAAATAATAAAAACTAAATTAGTAGATCTAGTTGATGTTGAATTATTTACAGGTAATGATTTTGTAAAAGAAATAGTAGAAGTTGCACATAATAATGAAGTTAAGGTTGTTATGTCAAATCATGATTTTTTAAAAACTCCATGTAAAGAAGAGATTGTATCTAGATTAGTTAAGATGATAGAATTAAATGCTGATTTACCTAAAATAGCAGTTATGCCTCAGGATAAAAATGATGTTTTAACTTTACTTTGTGCTACAAATGAAATTAAGCAAAAATATCCTGATAATGCAATAATAACTATGTCTATGAATGGCATTGGAGTTATAAGCAGATTAACTGGAGAAATTTTTGGATCTTGTTTAACTTTTGGTGCTTCAAAAAAAGCATCAGCTCCTGGTCAAATAGGAGTTCAAGAATTACATTCTGTACTTCAATTATTGCATAAAAGTATATAATTTAAAGGGAGCTGTTACTAGAACTGCTCCCTTTTGATATATAGAAAATTGTAGAATTTTAATATATATTTCTTATAAGGTCTATAGATTTCCAGAGCATGAACTTTCAATTTTTATTTGTAAAATGCTAACTAAAGCTTAGTGAAGTTACTTAATTTATTGTTTAAATTTTTTCTAATGATTTATAGAATTATGGTATAAATAGTTTTCACCAAATAAACTTAAAGAAATTTTGAATTCTGGCATTCCACAGCAGTAAGGTGCAATTTCATATTGTTGATAATATATTATAAGATTATCTCCATCAATATAAAAATTTACATCATCATTGATTCCTTCAAAATTTATTGCAGATTCAAAATAATTTTCGGGATTAGTAGCAATTTGTTTTGATATTGAATCATTTATTATTTTTTTATAATCATATCCATTAGTAAACAAATTATTTAAAGACACTAAATCCTTTGTATTTTTATCAATTGTATATGAACTTCTTAATGTATTTCCATGAGCTCCTCCAGAATATCTATAGATATCCATATATAAGCTTATTAAAGAATCAGATTGGTTAGTTAGTTTATAATCTATATTTACTTCATATGGAAAAGCTACAAATTCTTTCCCAAACATATCAAAATCCTCTTTACTGTAAGCTCTCATTTCACTTAAAAGTAAATCAATATCATTATTAATTTTTTTGTTTAAAATGTTGATTTTTTCATTATTATCTTCAGCTTTAAAGTTAAATAATTTAATATTTTCTTTTAAGTATGCTGAGTCATTAGCTATAGTATTTTCTACTACTTGTATTTTTGAAGTATCATTAATAATAGTAGCAGCATTTGCCTTTTGTCCATAACCTAAAAATATACTGGTAGTCATTATTAGTGCCAAGCTAGCTAATATTATTTTACGTATATAATTTCTTTTCATAGTATCGTCTCCTTACTGTTTTTTATTTCTTTAATACTATATTAATTCAAAATTTACCAAACTTTGTTACAAATGACTTACAAAAGAATTTCAAATAGTTTGCTTTTATAATGATAAAGTTAATAAATCAAATGATATTTTGTATATGTATAAGTAAAGATGAATGGAGTAATAGTATTAACGAAAGAAAACATTTAATTGTGATATAATAAAAATAAGTTATGTTTTAAGTAAATTTTAGTACAAATCTAAATTAGAAATATGGGTTTCAAGTTAATAGTTTAATTAAAAAATTTTAAAAACACAGGGTAGATAAATTCTTGAGTATATTTTGGAGGTTTTTTAATGAAGAAAAATGCAGCGCAAAGAGAATTTAAGAAGTATAAAAGTCAAATAAATCAAATAGAGGAGATAGTAGAGCATTCAAAACCAGGAGCACTTATAGAACATGAAAGTTCAATAAGAAAAAAGTTAAGACATCTTAAGGAATTTGAGAATCAAGGGTTAAAGGGTTTCAATGAAGTATATGAAAAATATGAGGAGCTCTTAGAATATGTTTCTAAGAGAATGCTTGATTATTATAATAATAAAAATAATACAGATTTTGATTTTCATCAAGTTGTACGTGGAAATTATAACAACTTTTTAAATCAAGGTTTAATGACAGTATTAACTAAAATGCATATACCAAAATTAATAGCAAAAGAATTTGAAGAAAAATTTCCAACTAATCCAAAAGATGAATATATTCATACTAGATATATGAAAAGAAAATTTTATATTCATTTAGGTGATACTAATACTGGTAAAACTTATAATGCAATAGAACGCCTTAAAACTGCAAAGAATGGAGTTTATTTATCTCCACTTAGAATTCTTGCGTTAGAAAACTTTGAAAAGCTTAACAAAGAGGGCATAGTTTGTGACTTATTAACTGGAGAAGAAGAAATAATAAAGGTTGGAGCTACTCATGCTTCATGTACAATAGAAAAGGTTAATTTAAAAGAACATTATGATATAGCTGTAATTGATGAAATTCAAATGATTAGTGACACTCATAGGGGAATGGCATGGAGCAAATCTGTGCTTGGATTGCAATGTGATGAAATACATATATGTGGAGCAGCTAATGCGAAATATATATTAGAGAAAATGATAAATGATTGTAATGATGAATATGAAATAAAAGAGTATAAAAGATCTATTCCACTTGAAGTTGAGTATAAGAACTTTAACTATAATGACGTTAAAGATGGAGATGCTATTGTAGTTTTTTCTAAAAAGAGAGTATTAGAGATAGCAGAAGATTATTCAAGAGAAGGAATAAAAGCCAGTGTGATATATGGTGATTTACCACCAGAGGTTAGAAGAATGCAATATGAACAATTTGTAAATAAAGAGACAAGGGTTCTTGTAACTACTGATGCTATAGGAATGGGAGTTAATTTACCTATAAGAAGAATAATTTTTTTAAGTATAAGAAAATTTGATGGAGAAGAAGTAAGAGAATTAACTTCACAAGAAGTAAAACAAGTTGGTGGGAGAGCTGGAAGAATTGGTATTTATGATGTAGGATATATTGCAGGAGTAGGCGGTACAGCGGATTTTATTAAATCTAAATTAGAAGTTGAGGATAATATTATAAGAAAAGCTGTAATTGGTCCATCAGATGCAATACTTCAAATACAAAGCTTACCATTAAATGAAAAGTTAGCTCTTTGGAGTACTAGAGAAGAAAAATTAGATTATTATACTAAAATGGATATTAGTGAGTATATTTTAATTTTGGATAAAATAAAGAAATATAAATTAAAAGAAGAGGATGAATGGGATTTATTAAAAGTACCTTTTGATGTATCAAGAGATGAATTAATGGAGACGTTCTTAAATTATGTAGATGAATTATTTATTAACAAACAAGATGAATTATTCATTCCAGAATGCTACACAGGAAATTTAGATGACTTAGAAATATATTATCAAAAGATAAACATGTATTATTCATTTTCTAAAATATTTAATTTAAAGTTTGATGCTAAATGGGTTTATGATGAAAGAATGAAAATAAGTGAAGCTATAAATGAAATATTAGTAAAAATGTAAAATGAAGTTGTTTAAATACACTGTTAAAACCATAGCCTAAATTTAAAAGAAGATAATTCAAATAACGAATTATCTTCTTTTTAAAATAATTAATTAATTTTATTCTATAAAATAAGTAAGATACATATCTCTAGTGAAATATGTATTAATTGTTTTAACATAATATATTATTTTTTAGTGAAAAGATTAAAGGCAAGGATTTACAACAGCTAATAATGTCTTAGGATCAGTTGTTACCAATATGTCTTCTGGTACACTAATATCTTCAACAAATAGTTTATCCTCACAATTCATCTTAGCTACATTAACTTCAAGAAATTCAGGTATTTTTTCAACATTTCCTTGGAAGTCTATAAAAGGAGTAAATGTTTCTAATACTAATCTTTTGGTTTCTAAATTTTCTTGGCCAATATATTTGATTGGAATTCTCATTTTAATTTTTTCATTTGGTTTTACATATTGAAAACTTACATGCAAAATTTCTCTAGGGTTAAGTTTTTGTATCTCCTTAACTACACAATTTAACTTTTTATCATCTAAATTTAGAGTTATAATAGAACCACTATTATTATTTCTTATCATCCTATGAAGTTCAGCATTGCACATTTTTATAGAAATTGATTCTTCTAAGAATTCACCAAAAATTACTCCTGGAATTAGACCAGTTTTTCTAAGTTTATTTTTATTTTCTTTTGTATTTCTTTCGTATACCTTAAATGCTATATTTGGCATAATAATAACCTCTTTTCTAATTTTTATAATTTAAATAGTAGTTTTTATTAAGCTCACAAAAGATACGTTAAGGTGCATAAATCCATACAAAAATGAATTTGAACGCATAAGTAACTACATCAAGAGCTTAACATTAAAGCTCCACATATGCATCATCCTCCTTTTGTTTAGTAGTTCAAGTATAATAAATATATACTTTAAAGTCAAATATAGGAAATGAAAAGAGGCAATATAAATAGGAATTATTCAATAAAAGGAGTTATAACAGCTAATAATGTTTTAGGATCAGTCATTACTAACACATCATCTGGTACATTGATATCCTCAACAAATAATTTATCTTCACAATTCATTTTTGATACGTTAACTTCAAGGAATTCAGGAATTTTTTCAACATCTCCTTGGAAATCTATAAAAGGAGTAAATGTTTCCAACAACAATCTTTTTGTTTCTAAATTTTCTTGTCCAACATATTTAATAGGTATTCTCATCTTAATTTTTTCATTTGGTTTTACAGATTGAAAGCTAACATGCAAAATTTTGCTAGGACTAAGTTTTTGAATTTCTTTAACTACACAATTAATTTTTTTATCATTTAAATTTAAAGTTATAATAGAACCACTATTGTTATTTGTTATCATCTTATTAAATTCACCAGTAGGCATTTTTACAGGAATTGATTCTTTTAAGAATTCACCAAAGATTACACCTGGAATTAATCCTGTTCTTCTAAGACCCTTTTTATTTTCTTTTACACTTCTTTCATATACCTTAAATGATAGATTTGACATAATAAATCCCTCTTTTCTAATTTTTATAATTTATACATATCTTTTATTAAGCTCACAAAAAATAAGTTAAGCTAAAATAAAAGATATACAAAATAAATTTGAATGCATATTAATTACTATAGAGTTTAGTTAAATTCTATATATAAATGAATCTCTTTATTATTTAATATTTCAAATGTTGGGAAAATATACATTTAAATTAAAAAGAGTGAGATTAGATAGGAAGAAATAAAATATTTCTAATGATGTATATTATGCAGATTAATAAATATATAGTATAATAGATATATAATATTTTACTAAAATTATGATAACATATTTATATAAATGCATTTTTAGTATATACTGTTAATAGGTAATATATTTAAAAATAAAAGATAAATTATAAATAAAGGGAGAGAAACTAATGACTGAATTAAATCATGAACTTGGAATAATAGCATTAGAAAGCTGTAAAGAGTTAGGTAAGGCCATAGATGACTTTATAAGAACTACTAGAAAAGAAGAAGAGTCATTCTTAATACCAATTAATGAAATAAGATTTTCTAATGGTGAAGGAAAGGTTAAGATTTCTGAAACAGTGAGGGGAAAAGATATTTACATATTATGTGACGTTGGAAATTATAGTTGTACATATAAAATGTTTGGTTTCAAAAATCATAAAGGTCCTGATGAACATTTCCAAGACATAAAAAGAACAGTTTCAGCTATTAGAGGAAAAGCTGCTAGAATTACTGTAATAATGCCACTTCTTTATGAATCAAGACAACACAGACGTAAAGGTAGAGAATCTTTAGATTGTGCTTTAGCACTTCAAGAACTTGAAAGATTAGGTGTAGATGAAATACTTACATTTGATGTTCATGACCCTAATATTCAAAATGCTATTCCATTATTATCTTTTGAAAATATTTATCCAACTTATGATATAGTAAAATCAATTATATTAAATGAAAAATCATTAGAGCTTGATAAAGAAAGATTACTAGTAATAAGTCCGGATACTGGAGCAATGGATAGAGCTATTTACTATTCAAGTGTTTTAGGGGTTGATGTTGGATTATTCTATAAGAGAAGAGACCATACAACTATAGTCAATGGAAAAAATCCTATAGTACAACATGAATATATGGGAAGAGATGTTACTGGAAAAGATGTTTTAATTGTTGATGATATGATAGCATCTGGTGAATCTGTTCTTGATATTGCAAAAGAATTAAAAAGCAGAGGCGCTAGAAATGTATATGTAGCTGCCACATTTGCATTCTTTACTGAAGGTCTTAATAAGTTCAATAAAGCTTATGAAGAAGGATTGATAAAGAGAATTTACTCTACTAATTTAACGTATATACCACAATCATTAAAAGATGCTGAGTGGTTTACAAGTGCTGATATGTCAGAATTTGTATCTAGAGTGATAAACAGATTAAACCATGGAAAATCAATTGCTAAATATATGGATGCAACAAGAATAATACATACTTTATTAAATGAATAATATTTAAGGTATTAAACGGAATTTTATTTAATTAAAAATAAGCTATATTATTGTTTTTTCAATAATATAGCTTATTTTAGTATAATAAAGTATATTACATTAATATTAAAGTAAGAATTTTTAATTATTATCTTAATACTTTTAGAAAAGTAATTGGGTAGTATAGCTTGGATATTAAATTAATAATAAGAAAAAATATAGTATTAAAGATAATTATAGATAAATAAAAGAAAATTTCATATTAATGCAACATTTTATGTTACTTAATTGTTTTATAAGTGAAGGGGGAAGCTACCTTATGGGTAATTCACTATATATAGATGAACATATCTCACGAGATTTAGACAAATATGGGGATATGATATTAAGACTTGGATATTCATATATGAAAAATATACATGATGCTGAAGATGTATTACAAGAAGTTTTACTTAAACTAATTCAAGGTACAAATGAATTTGAAAATGAAGATCATAAAAAAGCATGGCTTATATGTGTGAGTAGAAATATTTGTAAAAATAAATTGAAATCTTCTTGGTTTAAAAAAAGAGAAGAGTTTCAAGAGCTTCCATACTATGATACTTATTTAAATCATGATGTTTTTGAGGCTGTTATGAAGTTACCTGCTAAATATAGAGAGGTTATACATTTATTTTATTATGAAGATTATTCTACAATTCAAATTTCAAATTTAATTAATAAAAAGGAATCTACAGTACGGTCATTATTGCATAGAGCCAGAAACATACTAAAAGACAAATTAAAGGAGGAATATGATTTTGAGCAAGAACTATAAAAAGACTATGGATAAAATTACTGTAGATGATGAAATGAAAAAAAGAATATTAAATAATATAGATTCTATAAATCAAGAAAATACAAAAGGCAAATTCAAAAAGAGAAGTTATAGAAGTTTAGGAACTTTAGCAGCAGCAGCGTGCTTTAGTATTATTGTATTTTCAGTTAATGTAAAAATGAGTTTAAATGATAAAATGAAAATGTCATTAAATGACAAAAAAGAAATATCATTTAATCAGATAAAAGATAACAGTAATGAAAGCTCAAATGTAAATGGCATAGACGCAGATACATATGAAGATAATGAAAAGAAATTAGAGTTAGAGGATGAAACTTCATTAGAAAAAACTAAAGATAATTATAATAAAAATTCAGTAAGCAATAACTCAATAAGTAATAATGTGTCAAATAATAATGCAACTAATAAAAGTTCAAATAACACCAAAGAAGAAATTCCTAAAGAAAAAAACATTGAACAAAAAATAGAAACTAATATAAAAGAAAATTCTTTAAATAATTCAGAACCAATAATGCAAGCAGCATATGATAATAATTACACTGATAGTAATAAAATTAAATCAGTTGAGAATTATGAAAACTTAAATAGAAATTTTAAAAATTTAGATGAATTAAATTCAAACATAGATTTTTCTATCAAAACACCTCAAGAAGTTATAGAAAATAAAGATATAAAAAATATAAACCTTAAAGAAAATAATAATATATTAATAAGTTATGAAAATAGTAATGTGAAATTAGATCTTGAAGTGAAGAAAGAGCTTTCTAAAGAAGATAATACTTCTAATTTTAAATATGAAATAGAAAAGAGTTTAAATATAAATGATAAAATTGTTTCATTAAAAGGAAATGATGATGTTATTAACGCTGCAAAATGGAATGACAATGATTTGTCATATTCTATAAATTCAGATAAGGGAATAAGTGAAGAAAACACTATAAAAATTATTGAAAGTGTAAAATAAATATTTATTAAAATATATACTAAACAAGTGTTGATATATGCATAAGCAAAGTGGACTGAGTAATTGAACTTAGGAATGCTAAAATGAGTATAGTCCCATTTTAGCTTGCT